>NZ_JBQEPG010000014.1:0-149119 GCF_052045635.1 Pseudomonas sp. 22189 | reverse complement strand
GGAGCGCAGCGACCGTTTGGCGCAGCCAAACACAGCGAGAGGAGGTGCAGCGAAGCAAACCGTAGGCGCTGCCCCCCGGATGAATCCCGGAGCGAAGGAACCCGAGCCCAAGCGAGGGCCGAACGTCAGGGTAAAGCCTTTTTGGTTACTTTTGAGGCGTTTGTCAAAAGTGACCCGCCGTAAGGGCGGAACCCTAGGAGGCCGTTACCGCAGCAACGGATATGTACCCCATCCCCCACAAAAAAACACAACCCGCTCGATAACCGCCCACAAAAAAATGCCCCGATCTCTCAACCAGGGCATTCCACTCAAACCATGTAACCAGATCTTAGTGCGAAACCGCCCCACTCGCCCCCAACCCCGTCTGCGAACGCACAAACTGCGGGAAGAACAGCGCCCGCTCGTTCTCGGCCGCCGCCGACTTGTCGGTGATCGAGAAGAACCAGATACCGATGAACGCAATGATCATCGAAAACAACGCCGGGTACTCGTAAGGGAAGATCGCCTTCTCATGATGCAGAATCTGCACCCAGATGGTCGGGCCGAGGATCATCAGACCCACCGCACTCACCAGCCCCAACCAGCCACCGACCATCGCGCCGCGGGTCGTCAGCTTCTTCCAGTACATCGAAAGCAACAGCACCGGGAAGTTGCAGCTCGCTGCAATCGAGAACGCCAGGCCGACCATGAACGCGATGTTCTGGCTTTCGAACAGGATGCCCAGACCAATCGCCAGCACACCCAGGGCGATGGTGGTGATCTTCGACACGCGAATCTCATCCTTGTCGTTGGCCTTGCCCTTCTTGATCACACTGGCATACAGGTCGTGCGACACCGCCGAAGCACCGGCCAGAGTCAGACCGGCCACCACCGCCAGAATGGTCGCGAACGCCACCGCCGAGATGAAGCCGAGGAAGATACTGCCACCCACTGCGTCAGCCAGGTGCACCGCCGCCATGTTGTTGCCGCCGAGCAGAGCGCCCGCTGCATCCTTGAAGGCCGGGTTGGTGCTGACCAGCAGGATCGCGCCGAAGCCGATGATGAAGGTCAGGATGTAGAAGTAGCCAATGAAGCCGGTGGCATACAGCACGCTCTTGCGCGCTTCTTTCGCGTCACTCACGGTGAAGAAGCGCATCAGGATGTGTGGCAGACCAGCGGTACCGAACATCAGGGCCAGACCGAGGGAGAACGCCGAAATCGGGTCTTTCACCAGGCCGCCCGGGCTCATGATCGCCTCACCTTTGGGGTGAACCTTGATCGCCTCGGAGAACAGCATGTTGAAGTCGAAGTTGACGTGCTTCATCACCATCAGCGCCATGAACGAAGCACCGGACAGCAACAGCACCGCCTTGATGATCTGCACCCAAGTGGTCGCCAGCATGCCGCCGAACAGCACGTAGAGGCACATCAGGATACCGACCAGAATCACCGCCACGTAGTAGTCGAGGCCGAACAGCAGCTGGATCAGCTTGCCGGCACCGACCATTTGCGCGATCAGGTAGAACGCCACCACCACCAGCGAACCGCAGGCAGACAGCGTGCGGATCTGGGTTTGCCCGAGGCGGTAGGACGCCACGTCGGCAAAGGTGTATTTACCCAGGTTACGCAGACGCTCGGCGATCAGGAACAGAATGATCGGCCAGCCCACCAGGAAGCCGATCGAGTAGATCAGGCCATCGTAGCCAGAGGTGAACACCAGCGCGGAAATCCCCAGGAAGGACGCCGCCGACATGTAGTCGCCGGCAATCGCCAGACCATTCTGGAAACCGGTGATCTTGCCGCCCGCCGCATAGTAGTCAGCGGCCGACTTGTTGCGCTTGGACGCCCAGTAGGTGATGCACAAGGTCGCACCGACGAACACCACGAACATGGCGATCGCGGAAACGTTGAGCGGTTGTTTGTGGACTTCGCCGGTCAAGGCGTCAGCGGCCCAGACGGCTGGAGCGAACGCTGCGATGCTCAAAAGAGCCAGTAGACGCCGGATCATTGCTGAGCCTCCTTGAGAATCGCATTGTTCAGGTCGTCAAACTCGCCATTGGCGCGTCGCACGTAGATACCGGTCAGGACGAAGGCCGAGACAATCAGCCCGACACCGATCGGAATGCCCCAGGTAATCGAAGACCCGGGGCTGAGTTTCGCTCCGAGCACTTGCGGCCCGTAAGCAATCAACAGAATGAATCCGGAATACAGCCCGAGCATGATCGCCGAGAGTATCCAGGCGAATTTTTCTCTTTTTCTCACCAGCTCCTTGAAGCGCGGGCTGTTTTGAATCGAGAGGTAAATGCTGTCGTTCATTGTTTTTATCCTCGCAGCACAGATTATTGTTGGAACGTATCCACTGTATGCGGCTGCGGAACGGCTTCCAGACGACCTTAGTATTAGAACGACATGACGTTTTCGCCAATTTTCAGCACACAAAAAAAACTGTGGGAGCGAGCCTGCTCGCGAAAGCGTCAGATCAGTCGAAATATGTATCAACTGACAGATCGCATTCGCGAGCAGGCTCGCTCCCACAGTGGGGTACGGCGGTGTTGCTTTTATTTGGTCCAGTCAGCCACGCGGTCCGGGTGCTTGGCGACCCAATCCTTGGCCGCCGCGTCAGGCTTGGCGCCGTCCTGGATGGCCAGCATGACTTCGCCGATCTCGTCTTTCGACGCCCACTGGAAGTTTTTCAGGAACTTGGCCACTTCCGGTGCCTTGGTAGCCAGTTCTTTGCTACCGATGCTGTTTACGGTTTCAGCCGCGCCATACACGCCTTTCGGGTCGTCAAGGAAGCGCAGTTTCCACTTGGCGAACATCCAGTGCGGCACCCAACCGGTGACGGCAATCGATTCGTTCTTCTTCTCGGCACGGGTCAGCTCGGCAATCATGCCGGCGCCAGAACTGGCCTTGAGGGTGTATTTGTCCAGGCCGTAATCCTTGATCGCCTGATCGGTCTTGAGCATCACGCCCGAGCCGGCGTCGATGCCGACGATGCGGTTCTTGAAGCTGTCATCGGTCTTGAGGTCTTCGATCGATTTCGCCTTGACGTACTCCGGCACAATCAGGCCGATTTTCGCATCCTTGAAGTTCGGGCCGTAATCGACGACCAGATCCTTGTTCTTCGTCCAGTATTCGCCATGGGTCACCGGCAACCAGGCCGATAGCATCGCATCGAGTTTGCCGGTGGCCACGCCCTGCCACATGATCCCGGTGGCGACGGCTTGCAGCTTCACGTCGTAGCCGAGTTTCTGCTTGATCACCTCGGCCGCCACGTGGGTGGTCGCGACGCTGTCGGACCAGCCGTCAACGTAACCGATGTTCAGGGTCTGTTTTTCAGCGCTGGCGAATGTGGAACTCATCGCAAGCACCAGAGCGGCACCTGCGCCTAAAAGTCGTCGCATCTTCATCGTTTACTTCCCCGAAATGCTGCGCCCGACGGATGCCGGGCATCGTCAACGTATTGTTATGGTGCACAGCGCCCCCATCACGCCTGACCGTAAACTCGTCCGAACATCAGTCGTCTTTTCTATAAGGGTACTGACGCTTTCGATCATCGGCCTGACGCCAAACGCGACCTGCTCTGTCAGCGACCTCAATACACCGAGAAACGACATCAGAAGGCCATTAATCACCTCTGAATAATTGGCGCCAGACAATCCGCCCGAACTTTGCATGTGCAAATCATGCAGGCCACCAACCCGCGGATAAATGCAGGTAACATGCGTCGCTTTGCAGCCACTCGGCCTGACCATGTCCGCGACCTCCCGCTTCCCGCTTGTTCCTTATCTCTTTGCCTGCCTGCTCGGCCTGTTGGCCCTCGGTGGCTTCTGGTACGGCCTCGGCAAACCGGTGATTCTGCCGGATGCCGCGACCCCGACGCACAAATTGCAATGCGCCTCCTACACGCCGTTCGACAAGGATCAGTCGCCGTTCGACGTGCCGTTCAAACTGCGCCCGGAACGCATGGACGCCGACCTCGCCCTGCTGGCGACGCGCTTCGAATGCATCCGCACCTACTCAATGACCGGCCTCGAAGCCCTGCCGGAACTGGCGCGCAAGCACGGTTTGAAGCTGATGATCGGCGCCTGGGTCAACAGCAACCCGGTGGACACTGAAAAGGAAGTCGACCTGCTGATTGCCTCGGCCAACGCCAACCCGGATGTGGTCAGCGCGGTGATCGTCGGCAACGAAGCGCTGCTGCGCAAGGAAGTCACCGGCGCGCAACTGGCGAAGCTGATCAACAAGGTCAAAAGCCAGGTCAAGCAACCGGTCACCTATGCCGATGTCTGGGAGTTCTGGCTCAAGCACCCGGAAGTCGCGCCGGCGGTGGATTTCCTGACCATTCACTTGCTGCCGTACTGGGAAGATGATCCGTCGAACATCGACGTCGCCCTGCAACATGTGGCGGACGTACGCCAGGTGTTCGGCAACAAATTCGCGCCCAAAGACGTGATGATCGGCGAGACCGGCTGGCCCAGCGAGGGTCGTCAGCGCGAAACCGCCCTGCCGAGCCGGGTCAACGAGGCCAAGTTCATTCGTGGTTTTGTCGCGATGGCCGAGAAGGAAGGCTGGCATTACAACTTGATCGAAGCGTTCGACCAGCCATGGAAGCGTGGCAGCGAAGGTGCAGTCGGCGGTTACTGGGGCCTGTTCGATGCCGATCGCCAGGACAAGGGCGTGCTCGCCGGGCCGGTGACCAATGTGCCCTACTGGAAGGCATGGCTGGGCGTCGGCGGCCTGATTTTCCTCGGCACACTGCTGCTCGGCGGCCGGGTGCGCACCACCCGATCGGCATTGATCCTGCCGCTGCTCGGTGCGCTGGTCGCCTGCTCGATCGGCGCCTGGGGCGATCTGGCGCGAGTGACCACACGGTTTGCCAGCGAATGGCTGTGGGTCGGCTTGCTGACCGTATTGAATCTGTTGGTGCTGGCACATGCCGCGCTGAGCCTGAGCGCCCGCCAGGGTTGGCGTGAACGCGCGTTCAGTCTGCTGGAACGCCGCGCCGGATGGCTGGTTGCCGTGGCCGGTTTTGCAGCAGCGGTGATGATGCTGGAGATGGTCTTCGATGCGCGTTATCGCAGCTTCGCCAGCATGGCGTTCATTCTGCCGGCGCTGGTGTATGTGTGCCGCCCGGTCAACGTGCCGCGTCGGGAAATCGCCCTGCTGACCTTTATCATCGGCGCCGGCATTGCGCCGCAGCTGTATGAAGAAGGCTTGTTGAATCAGCAGGCGTGGGGCTGGGCGCTGGTCAGCGGGTTAATGGTGGCGGCGTTGTGGCGCTGTCTGCGGGTTCGCAGTCGCTGATTAGCAGCAAGATCAAAAGATCGCAGCCTTCGGCAGCTCCTACAGGGTTCACTGCCCCTTGTAGGAGCTGCCGAAGGCTGCGATCTTTTTCTGTCAGGCGCTGCGGGATGCCCGGACCAGCCGCAATCCGGCAATCACCACCGCGAACACCGCCAGCGTCGTGTTGTACAACGCCAGCGCCGGCAACCCGAACACCAGCGCCAGCACCGCCAGCCACCACCCTGCCCGCCCCGGCAGCACAAAACCCAGCGACGCCGCACCCAGCGCGGTCCAGCCCAATACCTTGAAGTGAATCATCAGCCCCAGATTCGAGCGCACCGTGCATTCCCAGCGGCTCGCCTCATCGACGCAGATGCCGACCCACTGCCCATCCTCCATGAAGCCATAACGCGCGCCATAACTGGCGGCCAGCCACAGCGGCAACAGCACGAGCAACAGAATCACGGGCAAGCGGCGGGACATGAATCTCTCCAATCAACGAAATCGGCGGCCAGCTTAATCTGCCCGCACGCATTGGCAAGCACTAACAACTGTTAACTGGTCATCCGCGCCTTGCAACGTGTATCGTCCAGCTACTATTACTCCGAATTCTGCCTGTTTGGTGCCGAGGCATGGCACTTTGGCGCAAGCCCGGTGGTCATAGCCTGCGAACTTCATTCGGCACCTTCCTTTAAGGGATCCAGTCATGCTCCGTTCCTTGCGCTTCGCCGCGCTGTTCAGCGGCCTTATTCTGAGTGCGTCCGCACTGGCGGTGGATATCGATGCCGCCAGTTATGGCTATCCCCTGACCAACCCGTTCGAGGCGACCATCGCCACCACGCCACCGGACCTGCGTCCGGAATTGCCGTCGAACGACGAGATCAATCAGTCCGACCACAGCATCACCCTGCGCCCGGAACGGGCCTTCATCCTCCCGGACAACTTCTGGCCGGTGAAAAAACTCACCTACCGTATCGCCGAGCAGGACAAACCGGCGCCGCTGATCTTCCTGATCGCCGGCACCGGTGCTCGTTATGACAGTTCGCTCAATGAATACCTGAAAAAGCTTTATTACAAGGCCGGCTACAACGTCGTGCAGTTGTCGTCGCCCACCAGCTTCGACTTCATCAGCGCCGCTTCACGCTTCGCCACCCCGGGCATCACCAAGGAAGACGCCGAAGACATGTACCGGGTGATGCAAGCCGTGCGCGCGCAACATCCCAAACTGCCGGTCACCGAGTACTACCTCAGCGGCTACAGCCTTGGCGCGCTGGATGCCGCGTTTGTCGCGCACCTGGACGAGACCCGACGCAGTTTCAACTTCAAGAAAGTCCTGCTGCTCAACCCGCCGGTCAACCTCTACACGTCCATCAGCAACCTCGACAAGCTGGTGCAGACCGAGGTGAAGGGCATCAACAACAGCACCACTTTCTATGAACTGGTGCTGAACAAGCTGACCCGCTACTTCCAGCAGAAAGGCTACATCGACCTCAACGACGCCCTGCTCTACGACTTCCAGCAGTCCAAGCAGCACCTGACCAACGAACAGATGGCGATGCTGATCGGCACCTCGTTCCGTTTCTCGGCCGCCGACATTGCCTTCACCTCCGACCTGATCAACCGTCGTGGCCTGATCACCCCGCCGAAATTCCCGATCACCGAAGGCACCAGCCTCACGCCGTTTCTCAAGCGTGCGCTGCAATGCGACTTCGACTGCTACCTGACCGAACAGGTGATCCCGATGTGGCGCGCCCGTACCGACGGCGGCAGCCTGCTGCAACTGATCGACCAGGTCAGCCTGTACGCACTCAAGGATTACCTGCACGACAGCCCGAAAATCGCCGTCATGCACAACGCTGACGACGTGATTCTCGGCCCTGGCGACCTCGGTTTCCTGCGCAAGACCTTCGGCGATCGCCTGACTGTTTACCCACTGGGCGGCCATTGCGGCAACCTTAACTACCGCGTCAACAGCGACGCCATGCTGGAGTTCTTCCGTGGCTAAATATCTCCTGCTGATTGCAGCGCTCCTCGGTGCAGGCGTGGCCCAGGCCGACAACAGCAAAGCCAACGCGCCAGTGGTGGTCGACAGCGACGGCTTCAAGGAGCCGCTGTCCAAACTCAAGTTCAACCCGGGGCTGGACCAGCGTGAGTTCGAACGCTCGACACTCAACGCGCTCAACGTCTATGACCCGCTGGAGTCGTGGAACCGCCGCGTCTACCACTTCAACTACCGCTTCGACCAATGGGTGTTTCTGCCGGTGGTCGACGGTTATCGCTACGTGACGCCGAGCTTCCTGCGCACCGGAGTGAGCAACTTCTTCAACAACCTCGGCGACGTGCCAAACCTGGTCAACAGCCTGCTGCAGTTCAAGGGCAAGCGTTCGATGGAAACCACCGCGCGCCTGTTGCTCAACACCACCATCGGCATTGCCGGCCTGTGGGACCCGGCGACCGCCATGGGTCTGCCGCGCCAGAGCGAAGACTTCGGTCAGACCCTGGGTTTCTACGGCGTACCGGGCGGCGCCTACTTCGTCTTGCCGATTCTCGGCCCGTCGAACATCCGCGACACCGCCGGCCTGGCCGTGGACTACACCGCCGAATCGGCGATCAACTACCTGAACGTTTCTGAAGTCAGCTCCAACCACCCGGAAATCTGGGCCTTGCGCGCCGTCGACAAGCGCTACCAGACCAACTTCCGCTACGGCCAGATGAACTCGCCGTTCGAGTACGAGAAAGTGCGCTACGTCTACACCGAGTCGCGCAAGCTGCAGATTGCCGAGTAACTTCAGCGGCAACGAAAAAGGGCCATTCGATGCGAGTCGAATGGCCCTTTTTCATGGATCACTGAAATCCAATGTGGGAGCGAGCCTGCTCGCGAATGCGGTGAATCAGACCCGAAAGGGGTGATTGACTCGACGCCTTCGCGAGCAGGCTCGCTCCCACAGGGGTGATGTGTTTATCCCTTGATCGCGCGCCAGATTTTGCCGACGACCGACACCACCGCCAGCACTGCCGCGCCCGCGATAATCCCCGCTACGCCATTGAGCAACACAGGCACGGCAAACCCGGCACTGCCAGCCGCTGCACCGACACTTTCAATCCAGTGATGCACCACCGGAATACCGTGGGTGAGGATGCCGCCACCGACCAGGAACATCGCCGCCGTGCCGATCACCGACAGGCCTTTCATCATGTACGGCGCGGCGCGCAGGATCGCGTTGCCAATGTTTTTTGCTGCTGCACCCGATTTCCGGGTCAGCCACAGGCCCAGGTCGTCGAGCTTGACGATGCCGGCCACCAGACCATAAACGCCCACGGTCATGACGATGGCGATGCCCGACATCACGATCACTTGCTGAGTCAGCGAAGCGTCGGCCACGGTGCCGAGGGTGATGGCGATGATTTCCGCCGAGAGGATAAAGTCGGTGCGGATTGCGCCTTTGATCTTGTCCTTCTCGTAGGCCACCAGATCGGTGGTCGGCTCGGCCACCGCCGCGCTCAGTTGCGCGTGGTTGGCATCATCTTCGGCCTTGCTGTGCAGGAACTTGTGCGCGAGTTTCTCGAAACCTTCAAAACACAGGTACGCGCCGCCGACCATCAACAGCGGCGTCACCAGCCACGGCACAAATGCGCTGATCGCCAGCGCCGACGGCACCAGAATCAGTTTGTTGACGAACGAGCCCTTGGCCACTGCCCAGACCACGGGAATTTCCCGCTCGGCGCGAACTCCGGAGACTTGCTGGGCATTGAGCGCCAGATCATCGCCGAGTACCCCGGCGGTCTTCTTCGCGGCCATTTTGCTCATCAACGCCACGTCATCCAGAACGGTGGCAATATCGTCGATCAGCACCAGCAAACTGCTTCCTGCCATGAATCGTGTTTCCTTATGTGAATAATGCCGCGCAGCATACCGCGACTGCGGGCCACACGGGGCATTCTTGAGCCATGCGCGAGGCCGGTGCTACCATGCGCAACCGCCAGAACAGGCAAGGAACCACCGGGTTTATGAGCACAATCCGCGAGCGCAACAAAGAACTGATCCTGCGTGCCGCCAGTGAGGAATTTGCCGACAAGGGCTTCGCTGCGACCAAAACCAGCGACATCGCCGCCAAGGCAGGATTGCCCAAGCCCAACGTCTACTACTACTTCAAGTCCAAGGAAAACCTCTACCGCGAGGTCCTGGAAAGCATCATCGTGCCGATCCTGCAGGCCTCGACCCCGTTCAACCCGGACGGCGTGCCGAGCGAAGTGCTCAGCGGCTACATCCGCTCGAAGATCCGCATCTCCCGCGACCTGCCCTTCGCCTCCAAAGTGTTCGCCAGCGAAATCATGCACGGCGCCCCGCACCTGAGCGCCGACCTGGTCGAGCAGCTCAACAGCCAGGCCAAACACAACATCGACTGCATCCAGAGCTGGATCGACCGCGGCCAGATCGCCCCGATCGACCCCAACCACCTGATGTTCAGCATCTGGGCCGCGACCCAGACCTACGCCGACTTCGACTGGCAGATTTCTGCAGTTACCGGCAAGGACAAGCTGGACGAGGCGGATTACGAGGCGGCGGCGCAGACGATTATTCGGCTGGTGCTGAAAGGGTGTGAGCCGGACTGATAGACCGCGGTGACCGCTTCGCGAGCAGGCTCGCTTCCACAGGGATTTGTGAACGCCGCAGATCCAATGTGGGAACGAGCTTGCTCGCGAATGGAGCGACCAGGTTTGACTGTCAGACCCAAATCGCATCCCACAGCGGATAGTCGCCAAGCTTCTGCACTAAACCTGCCCGCAATGGGTTGGCGACGATGTACCGAGCCAACTTCACCAGATCTTCTTCTCTGCGCAATGCACGATCATGAAAGCCAGATTGCCAAAGACGGGTCTTTCGACCCGTCGAGAGATTTACGGATTTGGTGCTGAGGGATTTTGTACGCTGCATCAACTCGCTGAGCGAACCACGCTTCAATTCGATTAGCCAATGAAAATGATCTGGCATGACGACCCAGGCCAACGAGTTGGCAAACCCCATTTCGTCTGCGATGCGAAATTGGCTGACGACCAATCGACCCAGTGCAAAGTCGCCGAAAACAGGCTGCCTTCCCGTCGTATTGGCAGTCAGTAAGTAGATGCGGTTTTGTTCGGAGTAGCGACCAATGCGCAAACGATTTGAAGCAGATAGATCCAGCATTCCCTTGCCTTTTCATGTCCTGATTATGAAAAGGCTAGTTCAGTGAATTTCCGCGCAAGCGTCAGACTTTTAGCAAGATGTGTACGGAAGATCGCCTTCGCGAGCAGGCTCGCTCCCACAGGGGACTGGGGTACTCAGACATTTTGTGTCTAGACACAAATCCAATGTGGGAGCGAGCCTGCTCGCGAAGGCGGTTAATCAGCCGCTAAAGATCAAGCCGCCACCCCCGCATCCGCCCGCAAATCCAGCGCCTCCACCGCTTTGATCGCGACCTGCTCATCAATATCCGACAGATCGCCGCTAATCCCGATCGCCCCCAGCACATTCCCCGCCTGATCACGTATCAAGACCCCGCCCGGGGCCGGGACGACGCTGCCCTGGCCCATGCTGTTGAGCGCGGCGATGAACGCCGGGCGTTGTTGGGCGTCCAGCGCCAGCAGGCGTGAGCCTTTGCCCAGGGCGATGGCGCCCCAGGCTTTGCCGATGGCGATGTTCGGGCGCAGCAGGCTGGCGCCGTCTTCGCGTTGCAGGGTGATCAGGTGGCCGCCGGTGTCGAGTACCGCGATGGTCAGCGGCGCGGCATTGATCCCGCGCCCGGTAGTGATGGCCTGTTCGACCAGGTTGACTGCGACTTTCAAGGTTAAAGCGCTCATGGTGCCGTCCTCATTTTGTTATTGGGAAAGTCGTGGAGCTGCGCGGTTGTGCCGCAGCCCGATGCCACAAATAGAACACAATGAATTATTTTTTTGTATACAATAATTCTCGAAAAGCGCCACATGCGACGAAAAGCCACAGCAGAACCGGGCTTCCGACGAATGAAACAGGCGCTTGAGAAAATGGATTGACCTGCGCCGTCCGCCGTGAATACACTCTGCGCAAAGCCACTTGTATACAATTACAAAACGTAAAGAGGCACAAAACCATGAGCAAAATGAGAGCAATCGAAGCCGCCGTTCTGGTGATGCGCCGTGAAGGGGTTGATACCGCTTTTGGCATTCCGGGTGCAGCGATCAACCCGCTGTACTCCGCACTGAAAAAAGTCGGTGGCATCGATCACGTCCTCGCTCGCCACGTCGAAGGCGCGTCGCACATGGCCGAGGGGTACACCC
This sequence comes from Pseudomonas sp. 22189, assembly GCF_052045635.1. Lineage (NCBI taxonomy): Bacteria > Pseudomonadati > Pseudomonadota > Gammaproteobacteria > Pseudomonadales > Pseudomonadaceae > Pseudomonas > Pseudomonas sp. 22189. Next base: position 137,560 of record NZ_JBQEPG010000014.1, on the reverse strand, counting down.
GCACCAAGGCCGGCAACATCGGCGTGTGCATCGGTACGTCCGGCCCGGCCGGCACCGACATGGTCACCGGGCTCTACAGCGCCTCGGCCGACTCGATCCCGATCCTTTGCATCACCGGCCAGGCACCCCGCGCCCGTATGCACAAGGAAGACTTCCAGGCGGTCGATATCACCAGCATCGTCAAGCCTGTCACCAAGTGGGCGACTACCGTTCTGGAGCCGGGCCAGGTGCCTTACGCGTTCCAGAAAGCCTTCTACGAAATGCGCTCCGGTCGCCCAGGCCCGGTGCTGATCGACCTGCCGTTCGACGTGCAGATGGCTGAAATCGAATTCGACATCGACGCCTACCAGCCACTGCCGCTGGCCAAACCGACCGCGAGCCGCGTTCAGGTCGAAAAGGCGCTGGCGCTGCTGGATCAGGCCGAGCGTCCATTGCTGGTGGCCGGTGGCGGCATCATCAACGCCGACGCCAGCGATTTGCTGGTGGAGTTCGCCGAGCTGACCGGTATTCCGGTGATCCCGACCCTGATGGGCTGGGGCACCATTCCGGACGATCACCCGTTGATGGTCGGCATGGTCGGTCTGCAGACGTCGCACCGTTACGGCAACGCCACGATGCTCAAATCCGATGTGGTGCTGGGCATCGGTAACCGTTGGGCCAACCGTCACACCGGTTCGGTCGACGTCTACACCGAAGGTCGCAAGTTCATTCACGTCGACATCGAAGGCACGCAGATCGGCCGCGTGTTCACCCCGGACCTGGGCATCGTTTCCGACGCCGCTGCGGCGCTGACCGTGTTCATCGAAGTCGCCCGCGAATGGCAAGCCGCCGGCAAGCTGAAAAACCGCAGTGCCTGGCTGCAGGATTGCCAGCAGCGCAAGGCCAGCCTGCAGCGCAAAACCCACTTCGACAACGTGCCGGTCAAGCCGCAACGCGTTTACGAAGAAATGAACCAGGTGTTCGGCAAAGACACCTGCTACGTCAGCACCATTGGTCTGTCGCAGATTGCCGGCGCGCAGTTCCTGCACGTCTACAAGCCGCGTCACTGGATCAACTGCGGTCAGGCCGGGCCGTTGGGCTGGACCATTCCGGCAGCGCTGGGCGTGGTCAAGGCCGATCCGAACCGTAAAGTCGTGGCCCTGTCGGGGGACTATGACTTCCAGTTCATGATCGAGGAGCTGGCGGTCGGCGCTCAGTTCAAACTGCCTTACATCCACGTCGTGGTGAACAACTCGTATCTGGGCCTGATCCGTCAGGCACAGCGCGGGTTCGAAATGGACTACTGCGTGCAGCTGTCCTTCGATAACCTGAACGCGCCGGAACTCAACGGTTACGGTGTCGACCACGTCGCCGTCGCCGAAGGCCTGGGCTGCAAGGCACTGCGTGTGTTCGAACCGGCGGACATCGCCCCTGCCCTGCGCAAGGCCGAAGAGCTGATCGAAGAGTTCAAAGTGCCGGTGATCGTCGAAATCATCCTGGAGCGTGTGACCAACATCTCCATGGGGACCGAGATCAACGCCGTCAACGAATTCGAAGACCTGGCGCTGGTCGGCAACGACGCGCCAACGGCGATTTCGCTGCTCGACTGATCTGCCGGGATTTGATGGCCGCGGTTACTCCCCTGTAGGAGCTGCCGCAGGCTGCGATCTTTTGATCTTGTTTTTCAGGATCAAGATCAAAAGATCGCAGCCTGCGGCAGCTCCTACACAAAGCCATCATCATTAATTCGCAACAGGAGACCACCATGCCGCGTTTCGCAGCCAACCTGTCAATGCTGTTCACCGAACAGGATTTCCTTGCCCGTTTCGACGCCGCCGCCAAGGCCGGTTTCAGTGGCGTGGAATACCTGTTCCCGTACGACTTCAGCTCTGCCGAAATCAAGGCAAAGCTCGAGGCCAACGGGCTGACCCAAGTGCTGTTCAACCTGCCGGCCGGTGACTGGGCCAAGGGCGAGCGCGGTATCGCCTGCCTGCCGGATCGCGTTGAAGAGTTCCGGGCCGGGGTCGATCTGGCGATTGCCTACGCGCAAGTGCTGGGCAACACCCAGGTCAACTGCCTGGCCGGTATCCGCCCGCAAGGCGTCGACGATGCCACTGTGGAAAAGACCTTCGTCGCCAACCTCAAGTACGCCGCCGACAAGCTGCAGGCGGCGGGTATCAAACTGGTGATGGAAGCGATCAACACCCGCGACATCCCGGGTTTCTACCTGAACAACACGGCGCAAGCCCTGTCGATTCGCGAGCAGGTCGGCAGCGCCAATCTGTTCCTGCAATACGACATCTATCACATGCAAATCATGGAAGGCGATCTGGCCCGCACCCTGCAATCGCACCTGGCCGAGATCAACCACGTGCAGCTCGCGGACAACCCAGGGCGCAACGAGCCGGGCACTGGCGAGATCAACTACCGCTTCCTGTTCGAACACCTGGATCGGATTGGTTATCAGGGTTGGGTCGGCTGCGAGTACAAGCCGCTGACTACCACTGAAGCCGGTCTGGGCTGGCTGAAGTCGCACAACGCGATCTGAGTCCGTGTTTTCAACATGGATCTGTATTTGAAACCAGATCCCCTGTGGTGAGGGGATTTATCCCCGACCGGCTGCGCAGCAGCCGTAAAACCTGCAACCGGGATTGGAACTGATTCGCGCTAAAAGCTGGGGCAGCTTCGCTGCCCATCGGGGATGAATCCCCTCGCCACAAAAGCTCACCAACCCGGTGTTGGGAGCCACACAAAAACAAGAGGATTTTCTCATGGCAAAAATCGGATTTATCGGCACCGGCATCATGGGCCACCCAATGGCTTCGAACCTGCAGAAAGCCGGTCACAGCCTGTTCCTGTCGGCGCACCACGACGCCGCTCCAGCCGATCTGGTCGCCGCTGGCGCCGTCGCCCTGGCCAACCCGCGCGAAGTGGCGCAGGAAGCCGAATTCATCATCGTCATGGTGCCGGACACCCCGCAGGTCGATGACGTGCTGTTCCGCGCCGACGGCGTCGCTGCCGGCATCGGCAAAGGCAAAGTGGTGATCGACATGAGCTCGATCTCGCCGACCGCCACCAAAGCCTTCGCCAAGAAGATCAACGAGAAAGGCGCGCAATACCTCGACGCCCCGGTATCCGGTGGTGAAGTCGGCGCCAAGGCTGCGACCCTGAGCATCATGGTCGGTGGCGACGCCGATGCCTTCGAACGTGCCCTGCCGCTGTTTCAGGCCATGGGCAAGAACATCACTCTGGTCGGTGGCAACGGCGACGGTCAGACCGCCAAAGTGGCGAACCAGATCATCGTCGCGCTGAACATTCAGGCCGTGGCTGAAGCCCTGCTGTTCGCTTCGAAAAACGGTGCTGATCCGGCCAAGGTGCGTGAAGCGCTGATGGGCGGTTTCGCTTCGTCGAAGATCCTCGAAGTGCACGGCGAGCGCATGATCAAAGGCACCTTCGATCCGGGCTTCCGTATCAGCCTGCACCAGAAGGACCTGAACCTGGCCCTGCAAGGTGCCAAGGAACTGAACATCAACCTGCCGAACACCGCCAACGCCCAGCAAGTGTTCAGCACCTGCGCAGCCATCGGTGGCAGCAACTGGGACCACTCGGCGCTGATCAAGGGCCTGGAACACATGGCCAACTTCTCGATTCGCGACAAGAAGTAATCTGCGCTTCTGGCTCGCTCCCTGTGGGAGCGGGCTTGCCCGCGATGGCATCGACTCGGTCTGCCTGAATGACCGCGGCGCCTGAATCGCTGGCAAGCCAGCTCCCACAAGGATCGCGTCGCTGCACCGTTGTCGTTCCATCCCAATAACAAGAATTCCGGGAGCCCGCCATGTCGGTCGATCCGCAACAACTGCTGCGTGAGCTGTTTGCCACAGCCATCGACGCGGCCCATCCGAACCAGGTCCTCGAAGCCCATCTGCCTGCCGATCGCACGGGTCGGGTGATCGTCATCGGCGCCGGCAAAGCCGCCGCTGCCATGGCACAAGTGGTCGAGCGCAGCTGGCAGGGAGAAGTCTCGGGCCTGGTAGTGACCCGTTACGGTCACGGCGCCCCGTGCGAAAAAATCGAAGTGGTCGAAGCCGCGCACCCGGTACCGGACGCTGCCGGCCTGGCCGTGGCCAAACGCGTGCTGGAACTGGTCAGCAATCTGACTGAAGACGACCGCGTGATCTTCCTGCTGTCCGGTGGCGGCTCTGCCCTGCTCGCCCTGCCGGCTGAAGGCATCACCCTGGCGGACAAGCAGTCGATCAACAAAGCCCTGCTCAAATCCGGCGCGACCATCGGCGAAATGAACTGCGTGCGCAAGCACCTCTCGGCGATCAAGGGCGGCCGCCTCGGTAAGGCCTGCTGGCCTGCCACTGTGTATACCTACGCGATTTCCGATGTGCCGGGCGACCTCGCCACGGTCATCGCCTCCGGCCCGACCGTGGCCGACCCGAGCACTTCCGCCGAAGCGCTGGCGATCCTCAAACGCTACGGCATTGAAGTCCCGGCCTCGGTGCGCAACTGGCTGCAAAGCCCGGAATCGGAAACCGTCAAACCCGGCGATCCAAGCCTGGCCCGCAGTCATTTCCAGTTGATCGCGCGCCCGCAGCAATCGCTGGATGCAGCGGCGGTGAAATGCCGTCAGGCCGGTTTCAGCACGCTGATCCTCGGCGACCTCGAAGGTGAGTCCCGCGAAGTGGCGAAGGTCCACGCCGGCATTGCCCGACAGATCATCAACCATGGGCAGCCACTGGCTGCGCCTTGCGTGATTCTCTCCGGTGGTGAAACCACGGTGACCGTGCGCGGCAATGGCCGTGGCGGGCGCAACGCCGAATTTCTCCTCAGCCTCACTGACAGCCTCAAGGGCCAGCCCGGCGTCTACGCGCTGGCCGGTGACACCGACGGCATCGACGGCTCGGAAGACAACGCCGGCGCAATCATGACCCCGGACAGCTACGCCCGCGCCGCCGCCCTCGGATTGAGCGCCAGCGACGAGCTGGATAACAACAACGGTTACGGCTACTTCGAGGCGCTCGATGCGCTGATCGTCACCGAGCCGACCCGCACCAACGTCAACGACTTCCGCGCCATCCTGATCCTTGAGAACTGCAAATCATGACGCCTGATAAAAAGGTCAAAATCCTCGCCACCCTCGGACCTGCCGTCGATGGCATCGAAGACATCCGTGAGCTGGTCGAGGCCGGGGTCAACATCTTCCGCCTGAACTTCAGCCACGGCGATCACGCCGACCACGCCAAGCGCTATCAGTGGATCCGCGAGGTCGAGCGCCAGCTCAACTATCCGCTGGGGATCCTGATGGACTTGCAGGGGCCGAAACTGCGCGTCGGCAAGTTCGCCGACGGCAAGGTGCAGCTGCATCGCGGTCAGGCCTTCCGCCTCGATCTGGACGCCACACCCGGTGATGAGCGCCGGGTGAACCTGCCGCACCCGGAGATCATCGCCGCGCTCGAAGCGGGTATGGATCTGCTGCTGGATGACGGCAAACTGCGCCTGCGCGTGGTCAGCAAATACTCCGACGCGATCGACACTACCGTGCTCAATGGCGGCGAACTGTCGGACCGCAAAGGCGTGAACGTGCCGCAAGCGGTGCTCGACCTCAGCCCACTGACGGCCAAGGATCGCCGCGACCTGAGCTTCGGCCTGGAGCTGGGGGTGGACTGGGTGGCGCTGTCGTTTGTGCAACGCCCGCAAGACATTCTCGAAGCCCGCGAGCTGATCGGTGACAAGGCCTTTCTGATGGCGAAAATCGAGAAGCCGTCAGCGGTTGAGCAACTGCGCGAAATCGCCCAGTTGAGCGACGCGATCATGGTCGCTCGCGGCGACCTCGGCGTGGAAGTCCCTGCCGAAAGCGTGCCGCAGATCCAGAAAAACATCATCAGCACCTGCCGCGAACTGGGTAAACCGGTGGTGGTGGCGACGCAGATGCTCGAATCGATGCGTTTCTCCCCGGCCCCGACCCGCGCCGAAGTCACTGATGTGGCGAATGCTGTGGCTGAAGGCGCGGATGCGGTGATGCTGTCGGCCGAAACCGCCTCCGGTGAATACCCGCTGGAAGCCGTGCAGATGATGAGCAAGATCATTCGCCAGGTGGAAAACGGTCCGGACTATCAGACTCAACTCGACGTCAGCCGACCGAAAGCCGAGGCAACGGTGTCCGATGCGATCAGTTGCGCGATCCGCCGCATCAGCAACGTGCTGCCGGTGGCGGTGCTGGTCAACTACAGCGAATCGGGCGCTTCGACGTTGCGCGCAGCACGGGAACGACCGAAAGCGCCGATCCTCAACCTGACGCCGAACCTGCAGACCGCGCGGCGTTTGAGCGTGGCGTGGGGGATTCATTCGGTGGTCAACGATCGCCTGCGTCAGGTCGATGAAGTGTGTTCGACGGCGCTGGAAATCGCCCAGGCGCAAGGCATGGCCGAGCGCGGCGATACGTTGCTGATCACCGCCGGTGTGCCGTTCGGGCAGCCGGGATCGACCAACTCGCTGCGGATCGAAACGCTGATCTGACCCATATTTTTGATGTGAATACAAAACCTGTGGTGAGGGGATTCATCCCCGATTGACTGCGCAGCAGTCACCGCTTTCAAGAGAGTGACGGTTTTCACAGAAAAACCGCATTCACCGATTTGGGGCTGCTTCGCAGCCATCGGGGATAAATCCCCTCACCACAGGTAAGCAAGACCTTTTGATTGTCCCACTGCCCAGATTTATTCAACATGCCTGCCAATCATTTCAACACCCACTGCCCCGACTGGGCCGAGGCTTTGCTCAACGGTTTCAGTCAGATATTCCTCCAGCGCCATCCGCTGTGCGGCCTGTTGTGCCTGCTGGCGATCCTGCTCACTGCGCCGGTGCTGTTTGCCGGCGCGCTGCTCGGTGCCGTTGCTGGATTGCTCACCGCACAGCGACGTAACTATGCCAAAGCGGATCGTCAGGCCGGATTGTTCAGTTACAACGGCGTGCTGCTTGGCTTGGTGCTCAGCCTGTATTTCCCGTGGTCGCCGATGCTGCCGCCGCTGATTCTGGCGGCCGGTGGCCTCAGTGCGATGGTCACTCAGCAATGGCTCAAATACGTGTACCGCAGCCGATCGATACCGGCCTACACCTCACCGTTTGTAGCAATGAGCTGGGTGTTACTGTTGTTCGCCGAACCGTCTGCGCCGATGACACACATCGAGATGACCTCGCTGAACCTGCTCGCCGCTGAACTGCGTGGACTGGGTCAGGTGATGTTCCTCGGTCATCCGCTGGCCGGCGCGTTGATCGGCATCGGTCTGTTGATCGCTGATCGCCGGGCGTTCTGCTGGGCAGTGCTGGCGTCGGCCATCGGTCTCGCCTCCAGCCTGCTACACCACGAAACCGCTGCAGCGTTGCTGGGACTGGGCAGTTACAACGCGGTGCTCGCCGCCCTCGCCTTCAGTTCACAGCGTCAACAACCGTGGCTGCCGCTGCTGGGCATCGTCCTTGCGCTGCTGGTCACGCCGCTGTTCGCCGCCCTTGGTCTGGCGACGCTGACCGCGCCGTTCATCCTCGCCGGCTGGCTGATCCGCGCCGGGATCCAGATGCTCGGTAAAGCGGCCGTCGACGCCACGCCTTGCGCACAGGGGGACAATCAACCTAGGCTGCGCTGATCTTCAATTCAGGCGTTATCCATGGACAGCAGCAACAGTTGGCGTGAACGGCTTTACGTGATGATTTTCCAGAGCGACACCCTCGCCGGGCGGCGCTTTGACGGCACCCTGCTGTTGATCATCCTCGCCAGCCTGGTGGTGGTGATGCTTGACAGCATCGACAGCATTCACCAGAACTACGCCGATGTGCTGGCCTACATCGAGTGGGGTTTCACGGTCATTTTTCTCGGTGAATACATCCTGCGCCTGTATTGCTCACCGAAGCCGTTGCGCTACGCCTTCAGTTTCTACGGACTGGTGGATCTGCTGGCGATCGTGCCGGGGATCCTCGCGCTGTATTACAGCGATGCGCAGTACCTGCTGATCATCCGGATCATTCGGATGCTGCGGATCTTCCGCGTACTCAAGCTCAGCCCGTACCTCAAGCAAGCCAACTATTTGATGTCGGCGCTGCGCGGCAGCAAGCAGAAGATCGTGGTGTTCCTGGTCAGCGTCTGCACGCTGGTGACGGTGTTCGGCACCCTGATGTACGTGATAGAAGGCCCGGGACACGGCTTCACCAGCATCCCCAAAGGCATCTATTGGGCTATCGTGACGTTGACCACGGTAGGCTTCGGCGACATCGTGCCCAAGACTCCGCTGGGCCAGGTGATTTCCTCGCTGGTGATGATCACCGGTTACTCGATCATCGCCGTGCCCACCGGGATCTTCACCGCAGAACTGGCCAACGCCATGCGCGGCGAACAGCTGCAACACGACTGCCCGGTGTGCAAGAAAAGCAGCCATGAACACAGCGCGGCGTTTTGCTCGCGGTGTGGCAGTCAGCTGTTTAAGAAAGTGGAATAAGCACAGAGCTTTTTAATCTTTAAACGACTATGCGTGCCCCGTTATAGTCAGTGGCAATTAAACATCACCCCCTGTAGGAGCTGCCGCAGGCTGCGATCTTTTGATCTTGATTCTCTAAAAACAGAATCAAAAGATTGCAGCCAGCAGCTCCTACACAAAACAAAACAAGGAATGCGCAGTGAAAAAACTCTTTGGCGCCTCACTTCTCGCCGCCGGTCTTGCCTTTGGCAGCGTGGCTCAAGCCGCACCGACCCTGCTCAACGTCTCCTATGACGTGATGCGCGATTTCTACAAGGACTACAACACTGCGTTCCAAAAACACTGGCAGGCCGAGCACAACGAAAACATCACCGTGCAAATGTCCTTCGGCGGTTCGAGCAAGCAGGCGCGCTCGGTGATCGATGGCCTGCCGGCTGACGTCATCACCATGAACATGGCAACCGACATCAACGCCCTCGCCGACAACGGCAAACTGGTGCCGGACAACTGGGTCACTCGCCTGCCGAACAACAGCGCGCCGTTCACCTCGGCCACCGTGTTCATCGTCCGTAAAGGCAACCCGAAAGCCCTGAAAGACTGGCCGGACCTGCTCAAGGACGGCGTGCAGGTGATCGTGCCGAACCCGAAAACTTCGGGCAACGGTCGCTACACCTACCTCTCGGCCTGGGGCTACGTGCTGAAGAATGGTGGTGACGAGAACAAGGCCAAAGACTTCGTCGGTAAACTGTTCAAGCAAGCGCCAGTGCTCGACACCGGTGGCCGCGCCGCGACCACCACGTTCATGACCAACCAGATCGGCGACGTGCTGGTGACCTTCGAGAACGAAGCCGAAATGATCGCTCGCGAGTTTGGTCGCGATCAGTTCGAAGTGATCTACCCAAGCGTCTCCGCCGAAGCCGAACCACCGGTGTCAGTGGTCGACAAAGTGGTCGACAAGAAAGGCACCCGCGCCGCCGCCGATGAATACCTGAAATACCTGTGGTCGCCGGAAGGTCAGGAAATCGCCGCCGCCAACTACCTGCGTCCACGGGACCCGGCGGTGCTGGCGAAGTACACCGATCGTTTCCCGAAAGTCGACTTCCTGTCGGTTGAGAAGACCTTCGGCGACTGGCGTTCGGTGCAGAAGACCCACTTCAATGATGGCGGGATCTTTGATCAGATCTACAGCCAGTAAGATTTGGCGGACATGAAAAAGGCGACCTCAACAGGTCGCCTTTTTTGTGGCGAACCCCTGTAGGAGCTGCCGAAGGCTGCGATCTTTTGACTTTGATTTTAAAAACCAAGATCAAAAGATCGCAGCCTTCGACAGCTCCTACAGTTACATCGGCGGCGTGACGCCGTCCTTGCCAGCGGAAATCGATTGGGCGGTCAGCGTGCCGTCCGCGTCTTGCGTGACGAACGTCACGATCTTCACCCCAACCTTGAGCAAACTCCGATCCCCTGGCATCAGGTTGACGATCGGCACATCCTCCGGCACCAGAATCTTCTGCTGCCCGCCCTTTTAGTTGACGGTCAGCACCCGGCCATTGCTCACCACCAGATCACCGACGCTGCCATTGGTCATGCTGCTGCCCTTGGCCAGGTCGAACGGCCGATGGCCGTCGCCGCTGCCGGCCAGTTCCGGCGGGAATACGTGCACTTCCAGCGCCTTGAGCGTGCCGTCCTCCTGCGGCATGGCCGCCGAGCCGATGTAGCTGCCGGGCTTGATGTCCTCGATATTGGCCAGGGTGACGGCGCGCACTTTGGTGTCAGCGGTCAATTGAATCACCACGTTCTCGCCGCTGTTGACGTGGACTTTCAACGAGTCAGCGCTGACTCCGGTGATCTCGCCGCGTACGCCGATCCGCATTCCCGGGGCATCCGCAGCCTGTACTGCGCTGGCGCCAAGCAGACCGATCAGGACAATCGTGGTGGTGTGACGCAGCAGCCGACGCAACATGGCAATCCTCCGTTGGTAAACAGTTGAACAGCAGCGGTAAACATAAGCACGCTATCGAAGAAGATGTAAGTGAATGTATCATCGACGCTCTCCGGCCGGACGCAAGGTTCGCCGATGGACGACACCGCGCTTGAAGCCAATCATTCCGCAACGGAATAACTGATATCGATACAAGGCTTCTACCGCCACGTCGGTGCGTCCCTTAGCCTCACCGCATTCCCTTTCGCTGGATCGAGAAACCTTATGAACGCTACAACTCACGCAATGACCCGAGGCATGGTGCTGCTGTTCGCCTTCTGCTGCGGTGCCATCGTCGCCAACATCTACTACGCGCAACCGATCATTGGTCTGATCGCACCGGACATCGGCCTCTCCGACACCATGGCCAGCTTCATCGTCTCGCTCACACAGATCGGTTATGCGCTGGGTCTGTTTTTCCTGGTGCCGCTGGGCGACCTGCTGGAAAACCGCCGACTGATGATCATCACCACCGTAGTGGCCATTGCCAGCCTGCTCGGCGCGGCGTTCACCAGTCAGCCGAATGTGTTCTTGCTGATCTCGCTGCTGGTGGGTTTCAGTTCGGTGTCGGTGCAGATCCTGATTCCGCTGGCCGCGCATCTGGCGCCGGAAGAATCCCGGGGTCGGGTGGTCGGCGGGATCATGGGTGGCTTGCTGTTGGGCATTCTGCTGGCCCGACCGGTTTCGAGCGTGGTGGCTGACCATTTCGGCTGGCGCGCGATGTTCATGATTGCTGCGGCGTTGATGGCAGCGATCAGCGTGGTGCTGGCGCTGACCGTGCCCAAGCGTCAACCGGATCACAGTGCCACATACGGCCAACTGATTGGCTCATTGTGGACATTGCTGCGCCAGCAACCGGTACTGCGTCAGCGCGCGTTTTATCAGGGCTGCATGTTCGCCACCTTCAGCCTGTTCTGGACCGCCGTGCCACTGGAACTGGCGCGCAACCATGGCCTGTCGCAGAGCGAGATCGCGATCTTCGCCCTGGTCGGCGCCATCGGTGCCATCGCCGCGCCGATCAGCGGACGCCTGGCGGACGCCGGCCACACCCGCATCGCCTCGCTGCTGGCCATGCTGTTCGCCAGCCTGAGCTTCCTGCCCGCCTTCATCCACCCGGCCTACAGCGTCATCGGCCTGGCCGTGACCGGCGTGGTACTGGATTTCTGCGTGCAGATGAACATGGTCCTCGGCCAACGTGCGGTCTATTCGCTGGACGCCAAAAGCCGTGGTCGCCTGAATGCGCTGTACATGACCAGCATCTTCATCGGCGGCGCCTTCGGCTCGTCGGTCGCCAGTGCGGTATATGAGCATGGCGGCTGGTTGTGGATCGTGATTGTCGGCAGCGCGTTCCCGCTGCTGGCGCTGGTGCGGTTTTTGAGTGCTTCGCAACGTGGTTCTTTGGCAACCGCTTAAGTCATCAGCAGCTCGCTCGGCAAAAACCGAGTACTAAAGACACAACGTCCCCCTGTGGGAGCGAGCTTGCTCGCGAAGGCGCCGGATCAGTNAACCCATCCGCTGGATGTCAGACCGTATTCGCGAGCAAGCTCGCTCCCACAGGGCACCTCTGAATGCTTGAAGATTGCACAAGGACCTGAGATGGACCGCCTCGCTGCCATGGAAACCTTCGTCTACGTGGTCGAAACCGGCTCGTTCTCCGCCGCCGCCCGACGGCTGAATATCGGCCAACCCGCCGTGTCGAAAACCATCGCTCAACTGGAGAAACGCCTGGCGGTCAGCCTGTTGCTGCGCTCGACCCGTGGCCTGACGCCAACCGAAGCCGGCCTGGCGTTTTTCGAGCGAGCCAGACGCGCCATCGACGAAGCCAATGAGGCCGATAACGCTGCCCGTGGCAGTGCCGGCGGTTTGCGCGGCAACCTGCGGATCAGCACGGCGGTGACGTTCGGTCGCCTGCACGTCGTGCCGCAACTGGGGGCGTTTCTCGCTCAGCATCCGCACCTGAACATCGACCTGATGCTCGATGACCGCAACATCAATCTGGTCGAAGAAGGCATCGACGTCGCCCTGCGCATGGGCCCGCTCAGTGACTCCAGCCTCACCGCGCGCAAAATCGCCGACTGCCGCCGCGTGGTGCTCGGCTCCCCGGGCTACTTTGCTCGCCACGGCGAGCCAGGCGGCCCGACCGATCTGGATCAGCATCAAGGCATTGTCTACAACCTCAGCGGCGGCGCCACCTGGACCTTCACCAAAGGCAGCGAACAGCAGACACAAACCTTGACCGGCCGCCTGCGCGTCAGCGCCGCCGAAGGTTTGCGCGCAGCCGTGCTGGCCGATCAGGGCCTGGCGATTGCCTCGCAATGGATGTTCGCCCCGGAGCTGGCAAGCGGCGCGGTCAGGGCGGTGATGGATGATTGGCGGTTGCCGGATCAGGATTTGTGGGCGGTGTTCCCCACGGGGCGGATGGTCAGTGCGAAGGCGCGGGCGTTTGTGGAGTACATGGAAAACTTGCTGACACACCTGAACTGAACCGGCTTCCGTTTCGTTTATTGCGATTTTCGTTTAATTCGAATAACGTTCCAGCATCTACTCTTCAGAATGCTGGAATTCATTATGTCGATCGTCCTTCACCCCTCTCTCAACCTCCCGGTGGAGCGCGAAGTCAAAGCCGCAATTGAAGGCAAACGCGCGCTCGCCGCCTACCTGGCGACCCAATTCGAAACACAGCACATCCAGATTTTCGACGAACAGAACCAGGCGCATCAGGTCGAGCTGCCAACCTCGGCATTACAACTGCTGATGGATATTCTGGCGGCGCTGGCCGAGGGTAACGCGGTCAAAGTCGTACCGGTGCATGCCGAGCTGACCACTCAGGAAGCCGCCGACCTGCTCAATGTCTCACGCCCGCACCTGATAAAACTGCTGGAAAGCGGCGAGTTGTCCTACCACAAAACCGGCAAGCACCGACGTGTGCGTTTCGCCGATTTGATGGACTATAAAACCCGGCGCGACACCGCCAGCGAGCAGGCAATGGCGCTTCTCGCGGAGCAGGCACAGGCTTTAAGGACAGGATACGAGTGAGGCATTCCCCTTTCACCGCTGTATACGATGCATGTGTTTTGTACCCCGCCCCGCTTAGAGACTTGCTGATGTGGCTCGCGCTTTCGGGGCGATTTCGAGCCCGATGGACCCAGGAGATTCACGGCGAATGGAAACGCAATTTATTGAAGAACCGAACCGATCTGACGATGGAGCAACTGGATCGCACGTCCGAGCTTATGGATCGTGCGATACCCGATGCCTGTGTCTGTGACTATGAAGCGCTGATCACCGGACTTTCCCTGCCCGATCCCAACGACCGCCATGTATTGGCTGCAGCCATACGCTGCGGCGCTGGGGTGATCGTGACATTCAACCTGAAAGATTTTCCCGATACCTGCCTCGCCCCCTATGGCGTCGAGGCCCAACACCCAGATGAGTTTGTCGAGAACCTGTTTCACCTTGATCCGGCAGCTGTTATCGCTGCGGCGCAACGACAGCGCCAACAACTGAAATTTCCGCCAATGGAGATCGAGCCGTTCCTTGATCTTTTGCGGCGCCAGGGATTGGTCGAGTCAGTTCGGGCGCTAAGCGCCTACCGTGCGATGCTCTGAATACTCGTTTTGGAACACCAGACAAACAAACGGCGATCCAAAGATCGCCGCGTGCTCATCACTGCCCGAACTGTTTGCCCAACCCCGGCGGCACGCCGTGGATGTCGGTGTCTTCCCACGGGCCATTGGGGCTGATTGAGCGGGTCCAGCCGTTGTTCCAGCGGAAGTAGGTGCGCTGGCGGTAGAAGGTGTTGGGCTGGTCGTCGAGGACGTAGACCCCGAGTTTCTGGTCCCAGTGGCTGTTGCCGCCCGGTGGCGGGGCGAAACTGGCTGAGGTGCGCGGGACTGGCTTGGACGGTTTGGCCGGGATGCTTTTTCCGGGTGTCGGCGAGGTCGACGGGGTCGGGCTCGGTTGTGACGGCGGGATGGGTGGCAGGTTGGTGGTCGGTTCCGGTCGGTGCACCGCACATGCGCTCATGCTCAAGGCCAATGTAATGACGGTGATGCGGGCGAGGCTGTGCATGGCGGTGCTTTCCTGTGGGTTCCGGGGTTATTGGTCCGGGCTGTCAATGGTCAGTGTTTGCGGTGCGGTGGTGCTGCTGGCCAGAGGGCCGCTGCGACCCACCCACTCCCCGGCGGTCGGTTGACCGGCGCGAGAGATGCGCGCAACCAGTTGGACTTCAGGAAAGTTCGACAGTTTCAACTGCGGCATCATCGCGTCGGCATCGCCCAGTTCGACGGTCACCGGCAGGTCCGCCACGGTCAGACGCTTGGCCGCCAACGGTGCCGGAGGGCCTGAAACGGCACGGGCGAAGATGAACACGCTGTCGCCCGGTTGCACCTTGCCTTTGAGTTCGCTGGCCAGATCGACGCGCACCTTGAGCAGTGCGGCAACCTTGGCAGCCGGTGCGGCGGCGACCTTGCCGCCGCTGGCTTCAAGCCGTTCAGTGGCGCGGTTGATGCCACCCTGCAGGGCTTCGCGGGACTTGTCGTCCTCTGGCAATTGCGCCAGCAGGCGATTCCAATAGTCGATGGCTTGCTGATAACGCTCGCCTTCGAACGCGGCGATGCCGAGCAGACCGAGGCTGGTGACTTCTTTCGGGTCGGCTTTCAGCGCTTCGTCGGTCAGGGCCTGGAGCTTGTCCGACCACTTTTTACCGTCGGCAAAATACTGCGCCTGTGCCCACTGGCCGAGCAGTTCCGGCTGGCGACCCGCAAGGTTGGCGGCGCGTTCGAACATCTTCGCCGCGTCCGCCGGACGATCCTGGGCCATGTAGGTGCGACCGAGGAAGTACAGACCTTCCGCCGAATCCGGTTGCGCGGCGACGGCTCGTTCCAGACGCCGAGTCATCTCTTCCATCGACTGCGGCGCCTGGGCGAATTCGCGGGTCAGTTCGACTTTATCGGCAGCACCGAAATGCAGGTACAGACCCAGGCCCAACACCGGCACCAGCACCGCGGCCAACAACGGCAACGGCTTGCCCAGTTTCGACACACGCGGCGCGGCAACGCCCTCGGTATCGGCGAGCAGCTCACGCGCTGCTTCCGCACGACCGCTGTCCATTTGCGCGGCATCGAGCACGCCTTCGGCCTGCTGCGCTTGCAGCTCGGCGACGCGTTCCTGATACAGCGCGACGTTCAGGGCAGTCCGATCTTCTTCACGCTGGGCGCGACGGCCACGCAAAACCGGAATCAGCAGAAAACTCAGGGCGACCAGAAGCAACAGCCCTGCGGCAAGCCAGAAATCAATCATTCTTGGTTTTTATCCAACAGTTGGTCGAGGCGCTGACGTTCTTCGGTGGACAGCGATGACGGGGTTTCGGCGCGCTGACCGCGACGACGGCGCACGATCAGCACAATCACCACCAGACCGCCAAGCAGCAGCCCGGCCGGGCCGAACCACAGCAGTGCAGTCTTGGCGTTGAGCGCCGGTTTGTAGCGGACGAAATCACCGTAGCGATCAACCATGAAATCGATGATCTGCTGATTGTCCTTGCCCTCGCCGAGCATGCGGAAAATCTCTTTGCGCAGGTCTGCGGCAATCGGTGCGTTGGAGTCGGCGATGTCCTGGTTCTGGCACTTGGGGCAGCGCAGTTCCTTGGTCAACTCGCGGAAACGCTCGCGATCACCTTCCTTGGCGAACTCGTAGGTGTCGATCGCGGCATGCGCCATACCGGCCAGACTCAGGCCCAAGACCACGGCAGCGATAAAGCGCTTCATGGCTTGGCCTCATCGACCAGTGCCTGATATTTGGCTGCGAGTTTTTCGCGCCAGACCTGTTCGTCGATCACCCCGACGTACTTGTCGCGGATGATGCCCTTGGCGTCGATGAAGAAGGTTTCCGGCGCGCCGTACACGCCGAGGTTCAGACCCAGCGAACCTTCGTCGTCACGAATGTCCAGCAGGTACGGGTTGTGGAATTCGGCCAGCCACTTCAACGCATCGGCGTTGGTGTCCTTGTAGTTGATGCCGTAGATCACCACGCCGCGCTCGGCCAGTTTGTTCAGTACCGGGTGCTCGACCCGGCAGGAAATGCACCAGGTGCCCCAGACGTTGACCAGTGCCGGTTTGCCGAGGATGTCGGCCTTGGTCAGGGTCTTGTCGCCCTGCACATTCGGCAGGCTGAATTCCGGGAAGGGCTTGTTGATCATCGCCGACGGCAGCTCCGCCGGATCGAGGTACAGACCGCGATAAAGAAACACCGCCACCAGCAGAAAAATCGCCAGGGGTACCAGCATCAACCAACGTCTCATGCAGCCGCTCCTTGCAGGCCGAGGGCTTCACGCACCCGGGCTTTGACCTTGACTCGATAACGCCGATCCAGCGCCGCCAGCAATCCGCCCAGACCGGTCAGCAGACCACCAAACCAGATCCAGCGCACGAACGGTTTGACGTGAACCCGCACCGCCCACGCGCCGTTTTCCAGCGGCTCGCCCAGGGCGACATAGAGATCGCGAGTGAAACCGGCGTCGATCCCGGCCTCGGTCATCATCGAACTCTGCACCGTGTACAGGCGTTTTTCCGGGTGCAGCACGCTGACTTCCTTGCCGTCGCGGATCACCCGGATGGTGCCCTTGTCGGAGGTGAAGTTCGGCCCTTCAAAGTGCTTGGCGCCTTCGAAGACGAAGTGATAACCGGCCAGGTCCATCGACTCGCCCGGCGCCAGACGCAGGTCGCGTTCGGCACTGTTCTGGCTCGACAGCACCACACCGAGGGCGCACACGGCGATGCCCAGGTGCGCGATCTGCATGCCCCAGTAGCTGCGAGTCAGGCTTGGCAGACCTTTGATCAGGCCCTTGTGGCGGGTCTTGTCGAAGATGTCGCGCACGCCGGCGAGCAACACCCACGCAGCGAGCAGGAACGTCGCGATCACCGCCCAGTTGAAATCGCCATAGGCGACACCGGCCACCACGGCCAATGCGACGCTACCGAGCAGCACCGGAGTCAGCATGTTCGCCAGCCACTTCACCGGGGTGTCTTTCCAGCGCACGATCACGCCGACCGCCATCACCAGCATCAGCAACGCCATCAGCGGGATGAACAGCGCATTGAAGTAAGGAGGGCCGACCGAGAGCTTGGCGCCGCTGATCGCATCGAGAATCAGCGGATACAGGGTGCCGAGCAGAATCATCGACGCCGCTACCACCAGCACCAGGTTGTTGCCCAGCAACAGGGTTTCACGCGACCACAGGTTGAAGCCGACCTGGCTCTTGACCACCGGCGCGCGCAACGCAAACAGCGTCAGCGAACCACCGACCACGAACAGCAGGAAGATCAGGATGAACACGCCGCGTTCAGGATCGGAGGCAAACGCGTGCACCGAAGTCAGCACGCCGGAACGCACGAGGAACGTGCCAAGCAGGCTCAGCGAGAACGCGGCAATCGCCAGCAACACCGTCCAGCTCTTGAACACGCCACGTTTTTCCGTGACCGCCAGCGAGTGAATCAGCGCGGTGCCGACCAGCCATGGCATGAACGAGGCGTTTTCCACCGGGTCCCAGAACCACCAGCCGCCCCAGCCGAGTTCGTAGTACGCCCACCATGAACCGAGGGTGATGCCGATGCCGAGGAAGGCCCAGGCGACAATCGTCCAAGGGCGCGACCAGCGTGCCCACGCGGCGTCAAGACGACCACCGAGCAGTGCGGCGATGGCGAAGGCAAACGCTACCGAGAAACCCACATACCCCATATAGAGCATCGGCGGATGCACGATCAGGCCGATGTCCTGCAGCAGCGGATTGAGGTCACGACCATCCGCCGGAATCTGCGGCAGGATCCGCGAAAACGGGTTCGACGTGAGGATCAGAAACAACAGGAAACCGGTGCTGATCATGCCCATCACCGCCAGCACCCGGGCGAGCATGACTTGCGGCAACTGCCGGGAGAACACCGACACGGCGAAGGTCCAGCCACCGAGGATCAACGCCCACAGCAGCAGCGACCCTTCGTGGGCGCCCCATACCGCGCTGAACTTGTAGTACCACGGCAAGGCGCTGTTGGAGTTCATCGCCACGTAACCGACCGAAAAATCGTCGGTCATGAACGCGTAGGTCAGGCAACCGAAGGCAAACAGCAGGAACGCAAACTGGCCCCACGCCGCCGGCTGGGCCAGGCCCATCCACATGCGGTCACCGCGCCACGCACCGAACAGCGGCACCACGGCCTGCACCAGCGCAAAACACAGCGCCAGAATCATCGCCAGATGGCCGAGTTCGGGAATAAACAGTGCAGACGTCATCGATCAACCCTCCTTCGCTGGGGTCGGTGCCGATTGACCGCTGTCTTTCAGCGCTTTGGTCACTTCCGGCGGCATGTACTTCTCGTCGTGCTTGGCCAGCACTTCATCGGCCACCACCACGCCGTCGGCGTTGAGTTTGCCCAGGGCGACAATGCCCTGCCCTTCGCGGAACAGATCCGGGAGGATCCCGCGGTAGGTGATGGTCACGGCTTTGTTGAAGTCGGTGACGACGAATTTGACGTCCAGCGAGTCCGGCGAACGCTGCAGCGAGCCCTTCTCGACCATGCCGCCCGCGCGGATGCGCGTGTCGTGCGGCGCTTCGCCGTTGGCGATCTGGGTCGGCGTGTAAAACAGGTTGATGTTTTCCTGCAGGGCGCTGAGGGCCAAGCCGACGGCAGCGCCGACCCCGACCAGGATCGCCAGAATGAGGGTCAGACGTTTTTTGCGCAGCGGATTCACTTGCCGTTCTCCCGGCGCAGACGACGCGCCTCTTGTTGCAGATAGCGCTTGCGGGCCGCAATCGGTGCGACCACGTTGAGGATCAGCACCACCAGACAGATGCCGTAGGCCGACCAGACGTACAGGCCGTGGTGGCCCATGGCGAGAAAGTCGCCAAATGAAGCGAAACTCATCGCGCGGCCTCCAGGCTGTTCTGCACTTCTTCTTTGACCCAACTGGCGCGCGCTTCGCGCTTGAGCACTTCAAGGCGCATGCGCAGCAACAGCACGGCACCGAAGAAGCAGTAGAACCCCAGCACCGTCAGCAACAGCGGCAGCCACATTTCAGCGGGCATCGCCGGTTTCTCAGTGAGGGTGAAGGTCGCGCCCTGGTGCAGGGTGTTCCACCACTCCACCGAGTACTTGATGATCGGGATGTTGATCACCCCGACGATCGCCAGCACGGCGCAGGCCTTGGCGGCGCTGTCGCGGTTGCTGATGGCGTTGCCCAGCGCAATCACCCCGAAATACAGGAACAGCAGAATCAGCATCGACGTCAGCCGCGCATCCCAGACCCACCACGAGCCCCAGGTCGGCTTGCCCCAGATCGCGCCGGTGACCAGCGCCACGGCGGTCATCCACGCGCCGATCGGCGCCGCGCATTGCAGGGCGACGTCGGCCAGTTTCATTTTCCACACCAGGCCGACCACGCCACACACCGCCAGCATCACGTAAATCGACTGCGCGAGCATCGCCGCCGGCACGTGAATATAGATGATGCGGAAGCTGTTGCCCTGCTGATAATCCGGCGGCGCGAAGGCCAGGCCCCAGACGACGCCAATGCTGATCAGCAGCAACGCTGCGATGCTCAACCACGGCAGGAACTTGCTGCTGATGCCGTAGAACCACTTGGGCGAGCCGAGCTTGTGAAACCAGGTCCAGTTCATACTGTTTCCATCACGGTGCCGCTCATCGATGTGAGCGGTCTCAGGGTCTTTGCTGGTTAAATTTTAACCAGACCTCATTATTCGCCGACGCTGATCTTCAGGCCAGCCGCTATTGCAAAAGGTGTCAGGGTGATCGCCAGGGCGGTCAGGCTACCCAGCCACAGCAGATACCCGGTCGCCGGCATGCCTTGCAAGGCGGCCTGCAAGGCGCCACTGCCAAGGATCAACACCGGTATGTACAACGGCAGAATCAGCAACGCCAGCAACAGGCCGCCGCGTTTCAGACCGACTGTCAGCGCCGCGCCCACCGCGCCGAGCAAGCTCAGCACCGGGGTACCCAGCAGCAAAGAAAACAGCAACACTGGCAGACAGGCGACCGGCAGACCGAGCATCAACGCCAGCAACGGCGAGAGCAGAACCAGTGCCAGTCCCGAGAACATCCAGTGTGCCAGTACCTTGGCCAGCACCAGCAGGGGCAGCGGGTGCGACGAAAGGACCCACTGTTCCAGAGAGCCATCTTCGAAATCACTGCGAAACAATCCGTCCAGCGACAGCAGGACCGCCAACAGCGCGGCCACCCAGACTAACCCCGGGGACAGGTTTTGCAAGACTTGAGTTTCCGGGCCGACGGCCAGCGGGAACAAGGCGATAACGATGGCGAAGAAAATCAGCGGATTGGCCAGTTCCGCCGGGCGACGAAACAGCAGGCGGGACTCACGGGCAACCAGCAGGCCGAACACACTCATACTGCCCAGTTCCCCAGATCGATATCGCGATAACCGGCCGGCATCCGGCTCAGCGTGTGGTGCGTGGTCAGCACCACCAAACCGCCGCGTTCACAGTGCCCGGCCAGGTGCTCTTCAAGTTGCGCCACGCCCTGTTTGTCGAGCGCGGTAAACGGCTCGTCGAGAATCCACAGCGGCGGGCTGTCCAGATACAGCCGCGCCAGTGCCACGCGGCGTTGCTGACCGGCGGACAGGGTGTGGCAGGGAACATCTTCGAAACCGCGCAATCCTACGGCTGCCAGTGCTTGCCAGATCGCCTCGCGTTCAGCCGGCCGATGCAGGGCGCAGAGCCAGGACAGGTTCTCTTCCGGGGTCAGCAGGTCCTTGATCCCGGCGGCGTGGCCGATCCACAACAGGTTGCGCGCCAGTTCGCTCGGTTGTGCTGTCAAAGGCTGACCGTTGAGCAGCACCTGACCGCTGGTCGGCTGCATCAACCCGGACAACAGGCGCAGCAGGCTGGTCTTACCGCTGCCGTTGGGGCCGCTGATCTGCACCATATCGCCACTGGCCAGTCTTAATTCGAGATTTTCGAAGAGCAGCCGCAGGTCTCGCTCGCAGGCAAGGGCAACGGTTTGCAGGACAGGACTGGTCAAGGGATCACGGGCCTTATACGGTTCAAGTCGGCTCTGGCGCGGCCGTTAAAGAGATGCAGGATAAATGCAATGACGGTGCGAACCAGAGAGCTGGATCAAACAATTGCTATGTTTTCTGAACGAAGCGCAAGACGCGCGGCATTATACATGGCGTGCCTTACTCCCAAGAGCGCAATTTCCTCAGGTTGTGTCCGCGTATGACAGGCGAAATGAACATCCTCCCGCTTCCGCCCACCACCCCGGCGAACACGCGTCCGCTGGTGATGAGCGGTGAGTTGCTCAAGCTGCTGACCCCGGTCGAAGGCTTGATCGGTGCCGGGCAAAGCGCTCAGGCCGAGGTGTTGTCACTCAAGCAGGCGGATCAGACCTTTCAACTGTTGCTCAAGGTCACCGTCGACGGCGGCCGCCAGACCACCGTGCAGGCCAGCAGCAACCTGCCGCTGCCAACCGGTACCAACCTGGCCGTCACCCAGCCGTCGGCGGGCAATCTGGCGATCACCGTGCAACAGGCGATTGCCAGCAGCGTCGCCGCCCTCACCCGCATCGATACCGCGCAATTGCCGGTCGGCACACTGCTGCAAGGCAAGGTGCTGACCTCGCAGACACTGCCGCAAGTGCCGGGGCAGCCGACGGTGTACCGCTCGCTGGTCAGTCTGCTCAACACCGCGCAAAGTGGCGCCACGCTGGACATCGACAGCCCGACGCCGCTGCGCATCGGAACCCTGCTTTCGGCACTGGTCGAAGACTCGCAAACCCTCAAATTCGTGCCACTGAGCAGCCGTCAGGAGCAATTGGCGGTGAGCCAGCAACTGCTCGGCCAACAAAGTCGCCAAGGCTCGCTGGACGGTTTGCTCAATGCTTTGCAAAACCTGCCGAGCGACGATGATCAGACTTCGCAGGATCTGCGCGCTGCCGTCGTGCGTCTGCTTGCCAATTTGCCCGATGTGCAGCAGATGAGCAGCGCCAAAGGCGTGGCCCTGGCCCTGGCCAACAGTGGCGCCTTCCTCGAAGCCAAATTGCTGACCGGACAGAATCCGGCGCTGGCCCCGGACATGAAAGCCGATCTGCTCAAACTGATCGCGCAACTGTCCCCGGGTGTGCCGGGCAATGCCAGTTTCAACGCGATCATTGCCGCCAACACCCTGGCGCAAGCGCTGCCGAGTTTCGTGCGCAACGCCCTCGGCACCCTCGGCCAGGTCAGCGCCAAACCCGTGCCGAGCAGTTTCCCGCTGCCCGACCGCCTGCTGCAAAGCCAGGACGGCGAAGGCGATCTGGAACATCTGCTGCGCCTCGCTGCAGCCGCCGTGTCGCGCCTGCAAAGCCATCAGTTGTCGAGTCTGGAACAGACCGGGGTCACCGATGACGGCCGCCTGCTCAGCACCTGGCAGTTGGAAATCCCCATGCGCAACCTGCAGGACATCGTGCCGTTGCAGGTCAAGTTCCAGCGCGAAGAAGCGCCGGAAAGAGAACCGCAACCCAACGAACGCCGCGACGAGCGCGAGCCCAAACAGCAACTGTGGCGCGTCGATCTGGCGTTCGATATGGAGCCGTTGGGGCCGATGCAAATTCAGGCGCAGCTGATTGCCGGCAGTCTGTCGAGCCAGCTGTGGGCCGAGCGCCCGTACACCGCCGACCTGATCGAAACCAACCTGTTCGCGCTGCGCCAGCGTCTGCTTGATCGCGGGCTGAACGTCGGTGATCTCGACTGCCACCTCGGCACCCCGCCGCTAGGCAATCAAACCCGTCTCGAACACCGCTGGGTCGACGAAACCGCATGAACGATTCCACTGTTCCACGCCAGGCCATCGCCCTCAAATACGACGGCAACCACGCCCCGACCCTCACCGCCAAGGGCGACGAGGAACTGGCCGAAGAAATCCTGCGCATTGCCCGCGACTGCGAAGTGCCGATCTATGAAAACGCCGAGCTGGTGCGCCTGTTGGCGCGAATGGAACTGGGCGACAGCATCCCCGAAGAGCTGTACCGCACGATTGCCGAGATCATCGCGTTTGCGTGGAATCTGAAGGGGAAATTCCCCGAGGGACAGGATCCGGATGCGCCGATGGTCGAGAAGGACGTTACCGCGCGCGGGGATGATTATTAAGCCTTGAAAGCAAAAGATCGCAGCCTTCGGCAGCTCCTACAGGGAAGCGCGTTCCAATGTAGGAGCTGCCGCAGGCTGCGATCTTTTGATCTTCAGCTTCTGTGCAACTTGCGCATCAACTCCGCCTCAGCCTGGGTCAAGCCGCAGGACTGAGTCAGCTCATCGACGCTCGCGCCCATGCCCACCAGTTTCGCCGCCTGGGCGAACGACAGGCTCGACGGGTCGCGTTGTTCCAGCGCGACAATCTTGTCCGGCAACGGACCGACGACCGAGCGCAGCTCGTGCAGGGCTTCGCCCATACGCACGTTGCCGTTCTGGTAGTCGTCGACACGCTTGGCCAGGTCCTTGATGCGCTGGTCACGCAGCGCATCGCCCTGAGCCTGTTGCGCCGCGATCACCCGCTGCGCCTTGATGTACGCCAGAAACATTGCCAGCGTGCCTGCCCAGAAGAGGAACAGGACAATGACCGCAACTTCGAGAATCAATCAGATGCTCTCCAGTTCCGACCATTCTTCTTCGCTCATCATCTTGTCCAGCTCGACCAGGATCAGCAACTCGTTGTTCTTGTTGCACACGCCCTGGATGAACTTGGCCGACTCTTCGTTGCCGACGTTTGGCGCGGTCTCGATTTCCGACTGACGCAGGTAAACCACTTCGGCCACGCTGTCGACCATGATCCCGACCACTTGCTTGTCGGCTTCGATGATGACGATACGGGTGTTGTCGCTGATCTCGCCGCTGTTCAGGCCGAAGCGCTGACGGGTGTCGATCACGGTGACCACGTTACCGCGCAGGTTGATGATGCCCAGCACGTAGCTTGGCGCACCCGGTACCGGCGCGATTTCGGTGTACCGCAGGACTTCCTGAACGCGCATCACGTTGATGCCGTAGGTTTCGTTGTCCAGCTTGAAGGTCACCCATTGCAGGATCGGATCTTCAGAACCTTTTGCATTCGTCGCCTGACTACTCATACCCTGACCCCTCGAAAAAACCGCACTGGGCGGTGTGTGTTCTGTGTGGAGGCATTGAAAAATGCCTTCGCCTGACTGTTATGTCGGCTGCTATGTCGATTTATGTAGCGGCTTGTGGCCGCCCAAGTGCTTTGCCCCGCCGCTGGCGATCAACTCGGCCAGCGCGGCTACATCAAGTAATGCACACATGTGCTCGATCACCGTGCCGGCGAGCCATGGCCGCTGACCCCGGTGACTTCTCCATTTGATTTCATTCGGATCCAGACGCAACGAACGGCTGACCTGATGCACCGCCAGGCCCCATTCGTAACCTTGTACCGAAATCACGTACTGCAGGCCCTGACGGAAGTCATCGCGATAGCGATCCGGCATGACCCAACGCGCCGTGTCCAAGACTTTCAGATTGCCGGCCTGGCTCGGCAGAATCCCGAGGAACCATTCCGGCTGCCCGAACAGCGGCGTCAACTCGTGGCCGGCCAGCGAATAGATTGAGCCCAGGCACACCAGCGGCACCGCCAGCGTCAGCCCGGCAACATCGAACAACAGGCACTCGAACGCTTCGGCAGCCCAGGCCGGACGGCCATCGGTGTCCACCGGAGGTGGCGTGTTGCTTGGCGGCAGGTGAACTTCCACCACCGGCGGCACCAGCGTCTGCTCGACGGGTGCCGGCGCAACTGGCGCAGGTTCGGCCACGACCGGTTCCGGCGCGGTTTTCAGCAATTGGGTTTGCAGCAGCGGTGCGAGTGTCGAAACCGGCGCGCGTGGCGGCTCGGCTTCTTCGATCAACGCCACTGGCGCCTTGGCGATCGGTGCGGCGGCAGGCGCGACAACCGGGGCGGCAGGTTTGGCGGCTTTCTGCGCATCACGCGCCTGCTCTTCCAGTACCGCGGCCTGGAATTCATCCAGCGCCGCAGCACTTTCGGCCACCTCGACCGGCGCCTCGACCGGCATTTCCACTGGCGGCAACTCGTCAGGGATTTCCTGCAGCAAGCTGTCCAGATAGGACTGCAACGCCAACTGCGGTTTCGACGTCAACTTCACCGGCCGATTCATGCATAACTCCCTGTAGGAGCTGCCGCAGGCTGCGNAGGCAAGATCAAAAGATCGCAGCCTGCGGCAGCTCCTACACGAATGGAGATCATGCTCAGGCCACCTGCGGAACAAGTTGTTGCGCCAGCAGGTGCTTGAGCAACGCGCGGTACGCCAGCACGCCACGACTCTTGCCGTCGAACTGCGAAGGCGTGACCCCGGCCCGGCTGGCATCACGCAGACGGGTATCGACCGGGATGTAACCCTGCCAGATCTCTTCCGGAAACTTGTCGCGCAGCACGCGCAAGGTGCCCAGCGACGCCTGGGTGCGGCGGTCGAACAGGGTCGGCACGATGCTGAACGGCAGCGCCTGTTTGCGCGAGCGGTTGATCATCGCCAAGGTGTTGACCATGCGCTCCAGACCTTTGACGGCCAGGTGCTCGGTCTGCACCGGGATCACCAGTTGCTGGCTCGCGGCCAGGGCGTTGACCATCAACACGCCGAGCAACGGCGGGCTGTCGATGATCGCGTAATCGAAGTCCTGCCACAGCTGCGCCAGACTCTTGGCGATCACCAGGCCCAAACCACTCTGCCCCGGCGACTGGCGCTCAAGGGTGGCGAGTGCGGTACTCGACGGCAACAGGGAAATGCGTTCGTCGCTGGTCGACAACAGCAACTGCCCGGGCAAGCCTTGCGGCACGCTGCCCTTGTGCAGAAACAGGTCGTAGTTGCTGTGTTCCAGGCTGTCGGGGTCGTAGCCGAAATAGCTGGTCATCGAGCCGTGCGGGTCGAGATCGACCACAACCACGCGCTTGCCCGCCTCCGCCAGCAATCCGGCTAAAGCGATGGAAGATGTGGTTTTACCGACACCACCCTTTTGATTGGCGACTGCCCAGACTCTCATTCGGTTCGTTCCTCCCGGCCGAGATCCTCGACCGAGACATAGCTCAGCGTATTAATGCGGGCGACGGAGAATTGACGGCACTCTCGCGTCCCGGCGTCTTGACCGGGGTCGGTGCAGTTTGTGTGCCAGCACGCTTCAATGCGGCGTCCGGTTGCGCATTGGCGGTCCCGGTACCGGTCAGACTGCGGCGCACATCGAGATTGCGCGACACCACCAGCACCACACGACGGTTTTTCGCCCGGCCTTCGGCGGTGGCGTTGTTGGCCACCGGCTGAAACTCACCGTAACCCACCGAGGCCAGACGCCCGGGGTTCACGCCCTGCATCGCCAGCATCCGTACGATGCTCGCCGAACGCGCCGAGGACAGCTCCCAGTTGGTCGGGTACTGCGCGGTGCGGATCGGTTGATCGTCGGTGAAACCTTCGACATGGATCGGGTTATCGAACGGTTTGAGGATCGCCGCGACCTTGTCGATGATGTTGAAGGCGATGTCGCTCGGCATCGCGTCGCCACTGCCGAACAACAGGCTGGAATTGAGTTCGATCTCGACCCACAACTCATTGCCGCGCACGGTCATCTGGTTGGAAGCAATCAGGTCGCCGAACGCGGCACTGATGTCATCGGCGATGCTTTTCAGCGGATCGCTGGCCCCGGCGATACCGGCGTCGACCTGCTCGCTGTCCTTGACCAGCGGCTTGGCCGGGGTGACGGTTTTCGGTCGTTCCTCACCGATCGGGATCGGCTTGAGCGAGCGATCGGAGTCAGTGAAAACCCCGATCAGCGCTTCGGAAATGACTTTGTACTTGCCTTCGTTGATCGACGAGATCGAGTACATCACCACGAAGAACGCGAACAGCAGCGTGATGAAATCCGCGTAGGACACGAGCCAGCGCTCGTGATTAACGTGTTCTTCCTGATGCCTGCGGCGAGCCATAGTCCATTACCCCCATCAATCCATGAAGCCCTGAAGCTTCAGCTCGATAGAGCGAGGGTTTTCACCTTCGGCGATCGACAAAATACCTTCCAACAACATTTCGCGATAACGCGACTGCCGCAACGCGATTGACTTGAGCTTGGCCGCCACCGGCAGCAACACCAGGTTGGCACTGGCCACGCCGTAGATGGTCGCGACGAATGCCACGGCAATGCCGCTGCCCAATTGCGTCGGATCAGCGAGGTTGCCCATCACATGGATCAGGCCCATCACCGCACCGATGATGCCGATGGTCGGCGCGTAGCCGCCCATGCTTTCGAAGACTTTGGCCGCTTCGATGTCGCGGGCTTCCTGGGTGTAGAAGTCCACTTCGAGGATGCTGCGGATCGCTTCCGGCTCGGCGCCGTCGACCAGCAGTTGCAGGCCTTTGCGCGAGTAGTTGTCCGGCTCGGCATCGGCGACGCCTTCCAGGCCGAGCAGGCCTTCCTTGCGCGCGGTGAGGCTCCAGTTGACCACGCGGTCGATGCCGCCAGCCAGGTCCACCCGTGGCGGAAACAGGATCCAGGCGAGGATCTGCATGGCGCGCTTGAAGGCGCTCATCGGCGATTGCAACAGCGCTGCACCGATGGTGCCACCGAGGACGATCAACGCCGCCGGGCCGTTGGCCAGCGCGCCGAGGTGACCGCCTTCAAGGAAGTTGCCGCCGATGATGGCGACGAACGCCAGGATAATCCCGATAAGGCTTAAAACATCCATCAGATACACGCCTCGACGATGTGCTTGCCGATGTCGTCCAGGCCGTAGACCGCGTCAGCCAGATCGGCTTTGACGATGGCCATCGGCATGCCGTAGATCACGCAGCTTGCTTCGTCTTGGGCCCATACCGAGCTGCCGCCCTGCTTGAGCAGACGTGCGCCTTCACGGCCGTCGGCGCCCATGCCGGTAAGGACCACCGCCAGAACTTTGTCGCCGTAGGACTTGGCCGCCGAACCGAAGGTGATGTCCACGCACGGCTTGTAATTCAGACGCTCGTCGCCCGGCAGGATTTTCACCGCGCCACGGCCGTCGATCATCATCTGCTTGCCACCCGGGGCCAGCAGCGCCAGGCCCGGACGCAGGATGTCGCCATCCTCGGCTTCCTTGACGCTGATGCGGCACAGCTTGTCCAGACGCTCGGCAAAGGCCTTGGTGAACGCCGCCGGCATGTGCTGGATCAGCACGATCGGCGCCGGGAAGTTCGCCGGCAACTGGGTCAGCACCCGCTGCAGGGCAACCGGGCCGCCGGTCGAAGTCCCGATGGCAACCAGTTTGTAGGCTTTGCGTTTCGGTGCCGGCGACGACGCGCTGGCGGCTGGCGCGCGAGCAGGTGCTGGAGCTGGAGCCGGACGCGTCGGAGCAGCAGTGCTGTGGCTGCTGAAACTCGAAGCCGCCGGGGCGGGTGCAGGCGTCGGTGCAGCGGCCGGAGCCGGCGCACTGTAGGCACTGAAACGACGGTTACTGCGCGAGATGCTGTGGACCTTCTCGCACAGCAGTTGCTTGACCTTCTCCGGGTTACGAGAAATGTCTTCGAAATTCTTCGGCAGGAAATCCACCGCACCGGCGTCCAGCGCATCCAGGGTCACCCGGGCGCCTTCGTGGGTCAGCGAGGAGAACATCAACACCGGGGTCGGGCAGCGCTGCATGATGTGCCGCACCGCCGTGATGCCATCCATCATCGGCATCTCGTAGTCCATGGTGATCACGTCCGGCTTGAGGGCCAGGGCCTGATCGATCGCCTCTTTACCGTTGGTAGCCGTGCCGACCACCTGGATGCTCGGATCCGCTGAAAGAATTTCCGAGACGCGGCGGCGGAAAAAACCCGAATCGTCCACCACCAGGACTTTGACTGCCATAAACACTCCATTAGGTGCAGCGGGACGTCGTCGCCCCGCCGCCCCGGATTCAAATACGCTTCGTCGCGTAACGCTTGAGCATGCTTGGAACATCGAGGATCAACGCGATGCGGCCGTCACCGGTGATGGTGGCGCCGGACATGCCCGGAGTGCCCTGCAGCATTTTGCCCAATGGCTTGATGACCACTTCTTCCTGGCCGACCAGTTGATCGACGACGAAGCCGATCCGCTGGGTGCCCACCGACAGGATCACCACATGGCCTTCGCGCTGCTCTTCGTGAGCGGCGGAGCTGACCAGCCAGCGCTTGAGGTAGAACAATGGCAGCGCCTTGTCCCGCACGATCACCACTTCCTGGCCATCCACCACGTTGGTGGTCGACAGGTCGAGGTGGAAGATTTCGTTGACGTTGACCAACGGGAACGCAAACGCCTGATTGCCGAGCATGACCATCAGGGTCGGCATGATCGCAAGCGTCAGCGGCACCTTGATGACGATCTTCGAGCCCTGGCCCTTGGTCGAGTAGATGTTGATCGAACCGTTGAGCTGGGAAATCTTGGTTTTCACCACGTCCATGCCGACACCGCGGCCGGACACGTCGGAGATCTCGGTCTTGGTCGAGAAACCCGGGGCGAAGATCAGGTTGTAGCACTCGGTATCGCTCAGGCGATCGGCCGCGTCCTTGTCCATCACACCGCGTTTTACCGCGATCGAACGCAGCACGTTCGGGTCCATGCCCTTGCCGTCGTCGGAGATCGACAACAGGATGTGGTCGCCTTCCTGCTCGGCGGCCAGTACCACGCGACCGCCACGGGCCTTGCCCGAAGCTTCGCGCTCTTCCGGTGACTCGATGCCATGGTCGACCGCGTTGCGCACCAAGTGGACCAGCGGGTCGGCCAAGGCCTCGACAAGGTTTTTGTCGAGGTCGGTTTCTTCACCCACCAGTTCCAGGTTGATCTCTTTCTTGAGCTGGCGCGCGAGGTCACGAACCAGACGCGGGAAGCGCCCGAAGACCTTCTTGATCGGCTGCATCCGGGTCTTCATCACCGCGGTCTGCAAGTCCGCCGTGACCACGTCGAGGTTCGACACGGCCTTGGACATGGCTTCGTCGCCGCTGTTGAGACCCAGGCGCACCAGGCGGTTACGCACCAGCACCAGTTCGCCGACCATGTTCATGATTTCGTCGAGACGCGCAGTGTCGACACGCACGGTGGTTTCGGCTTCGCTCGCCGGTTTTTCCGGCGGCGGAGCAGCGGCAGCACGGGCCGGCGCCGGTGCAGCAGCGGCGGCCGGTTTTGGCGCTTCGGCTTTCGGCTCAGGCTTGGGCGCAGCCTTCGGCGCAGCAGCCGGAGCGGCGACGGCCTTGGCAGCAGGCGCAGCCACGGTCGATGCGGTGCCCGCAGCAGCGGCGCCAACGTCGGTGAACTTGCCTTTACCGTGCAATTCGTCGAGCAGCGATTCGAATTCGTGATCGCTGATCAGGTCGCTGCCGGCAGCCGCGGCCGCCGGTGCGGCAGGCGCAGCCGGTGCCGAAGCAATAGCCGATTCCAGCGCTTCAACGGCGAAGTTGCCCTTGCCGTGCAATTGATCGAGCAGTGCTTCAAATTCGTCGTCGGTGATGTCCGAGCTGTCGCCCGCCGCCGGTGCCGCCGGAGCAGCCGCAGTCGGTGCCACGGCGTCTGGCGCGAACTGGCCTTTGCCGTGCAACTGATCGAGCAACGACTCGAATTCGGCGTCGGTGATTTCATCGCTGGCGGCCGCATCGGCAGCCGGCGCAGGCGCAGCAGCGGCCGGGGCTTCGGCTTCAGCCTTGACGGCGTTCAGCGAATCCAGCAGCTGTTCAAATTCGTTATCGGTGATGTCGCCCGAATCGCTCGAATCGCCTTCGACGACCAGCTCTTCGATCATCTCGGCCACCGGCGAAGCCGGAGCTTCGTCCGCCGATTGCGGCTCGGCCAGACGCGCCAGCGCGGCCAGCAGTTCCGGAGTGGCGGCCGTGATCGGTGCACGTTCACGGACTTCGCTGAACATGCTGTTCACCGCGTCCAGTGCTTCAAGCACCACGTCCATCAGTTCTGCATCAACGCGACGCTCACCCTTGCGCAGGATGTCGAACACGTTTTCGGCGATGTGACAGCACTCCACCAGCTCGTTGAGCTGAAGGAAGCCGGCGCCCCCTTTTACAGTGTGGAAACCGCGAAAAATTGCGTTGAGCAGATCTGCGTCATCCGGGCGGCTTTCCAGCTCGACCAGTTGCTCGGACAGTTGCTCAAGAATCTCGCCGGCCTCAACCAGGAAATCCTGAAGGATCTCTTCATCGGCGCCGAAGCTCATTAATGGGGTGCTCCTACAGGTCTAAAAACCCAAAAAACCTAAAATTCCAAAACTCTAGAATCCGAGGCTGGATAACAAATCGTCCACATCGTCCTGACCGGACACAACGTCTTCTCGTTTATCGGCATGAATCTGCGGACCTTCACCCTGCGAGAGATGTTTTTGTGGATCTTTTTCTGCAAGCATCGCGGCACGGTCGTGTTCGATGCCCGCAAAGCGGTCAACCTGACTGGCCATGAGGACGAGTTTGAGCAAATTGCTTTCGACTTCGGTGACCAGTTGGGTCACACGCTTGATCACCTGACCGGTGAGGTCCTGGTAATCCTGAGCCAGCAGGATGTCGTTCAGGTTGCTCGACACCGCACGGTTGTCCGTGCTGCTGCGTGACAGAAAACCGTCGACCCGGCGCGCCAGTTCGCGGAACTCTTCAGCCCCGACTTCACGACGCATGAAGCGGCCCCAATCGGTGCTCAGCGCCTGGGCTTCTTCAGCCAGGCCATTGACCACCGGGGTGGCGCTTTCCACCAGATCCATGGTGCGGTTGGCCGCGGCTTCGGTCAGCTTGACCACATAGCCCAGGCGTTCGGTGGCGTCGGTGATTTGCGACACTTCCTCGGCCTGTGGCATGTGCGGATCGATCTGGAAGTTGACGATCGCACTGTGCAGTTCGCGTGTGAGCTTGCCCACTTCCTGATACAGGCCACGGTCACGGGTCTGATTGAGCTCATGGATCAGTTGCACAGCGTCGCCGAACCTGCCTTTTTCAAGGCTCTCGACCAGTTCGACCGCGTGTTTTTTCAGGGTCGATTCGAAATCGCCCTGTGAAGATTCGTTATGCTCCATAGCTCCCCCGCGCGTTCATCAGCCGATGCGTTCGAAAATCTTCTCGATTTTTTCTTTCAGCGCCTGAGCCGTGAAAGGTTTGACCACGTAGCCGTTCACGCCGGCCTGGGCCGCTTCGATGATCTGCTCGCGCTTGGCTTCGGCAGTCACCATCAGCACGGGCAGGTGCTTGAGTTTTTCATCGGCACGCACGTGGCGCAGCAGGTCGATACCGGTCATGCCCGGCATGTTCCAGTCCGTTACCAGAAAGTCGATGCTTCCGCTGTTGAGCACCGGAATGGCAGTGGTGCCATCGTCGGCCTCGACGGTGTTGGTGAACCCCAGATCACGCAGCAGGTTCTTGATGATCCGCCGCATCGTTGAGAAGTCATCAACGATGAGGATTTTCATGTTCTTGTCCAATTCGACCTCCAAGCAGTCTTAAACGCGCCCAGCACCTGGACGCGCCATTTCAATCAATCCGGCAAAGCACTCGATGACTGTCTGGAGCACAACAGAGCAAGACCGGTGCCGTTCATCACCGCACCAGCCTCGTTCGCAGTGTCCCCACACTGCCTTCAGCGCGCTCGCCACTCCCCCAAACGCCCCCGCAAACGGGCCGCGCACTGGCTGTGTAACTGGCTGACCCGCGATTCACT
This sequence comes from Pseudomonas sp. 22189, assembly GCF_052045635.1. Taxonomy (NCBI): domain Bacteria; kingdom Pseudomonadati; phylum Pseudomonadota; class Gammaproteobacteria; order Pseudomonadales; family Pseudomonadaceae; genus Pseudomonas; species Pseudomonas sp. 22189. Next base: position 104,437 of record NZ_JBQEPG010000014.1, on the reverse strand, counting down.
GACGCCAAGGACTTCACCGATCTCCTTGAGGTTCAGCTCTTCGTCGTAGTACAGCGCCAACACCAGTCGCTCACGCTCCGGCAAATTGGCAATCGCGTCCGCCAGCGCCGCCTGGAAGCGTTCATCTTCCAGATCGCGTGACGGCTCAAGATGAGCACTGGCGCCATCCTCGTGCAGCCCTTCGTGTTCGCCGTCCTGCAACAGGTCGTCGAAACTGAACAAGCGGCTACCCAGGGTGTCATTCAAAATCCCGTAGTAATCGTCGAGACTCAATTGGAGTTCGGCCGCAACCTCGTGATCTTTAGCATCACGGCCGGTTTTAGCTTCAATTGAGCGAATTGCGTCGCTGACCATACGGGTGTTGCGGTGAACCGAGCGTGGTGCCCAATCCCCTTTGCGCACTTCATCGAGCATCGCGCCGCGGATCCGGATGCCCGCGTACGTTTCGAAACTGGCGCCTTTGCTGGCGTCATATTTGGTCGAGACTTCGAGCAGGCCGATCATCCCGGCCTGAATCAGGTCTTCAACCTGCACACTCGCCGGCAAGCGCGCCAGCAAGTGATAGGCAATGCGCTTGACCAGTGGCGCGTAACGCTCGATCAACTCGTACTGCGCGTCACGTGCCGATTTCTTGTAGTAGTTCATACCGCTGGCGGTCATAACACAGGCCCTGCCGTTTGCTGCACGAGGCGCTCGACGAAAAACTCAAGGTGCCCACGCGGGTTGGCAGGCAGCGGCCAGGTATCGACCTTCTGCGCGATCGCCTTGAACGCCAGCGCGCACTTGGAACGCGGAAAGGCTTCATAGACCGCTCGCTGCTTCTGCACTGCCTTGCGCACGCTTTCGTCGTACGGCACCGCGCCGACGTATTGTAAGGCGACGTCGAGAAAGCGATCCGTGACCTTGGTCAACTTGGCGAACAGATTGCGCCCTTCCTGCGGACTCTGCGCCATGTTGGCGAGGACGCGGAAGCGGTTCATGCCGTAGTCGCGGTTGAGCAGTTTGATCAGCGCGTAGGCGTCGGTGATCGAGGTCGGCTCGTCGCAGACCACCAGCAACACTTCCTGCGCCGCGCGCACGAAACTGACTACCGAGTCACCAATGCCCGCAGCGGTGTCGATCACCAGTACATCGAGATTGTCGCCGATGTCGCTGAAGGCCTGAATCAGACCGGCATGTTGCGCCGGGCTCAGGTGCACCATGCTTTGGGTGCCGGAAGCGGCCGGTACGATGCGGATCCCGCCGGGGCCCTGCAACAGCACGTCGCGCAGCTCGCAGCGGCCTTCGATCACATCGGCCAGCGTGCGTTTGGGGGTCAGTCCCAGCAGAACGTCGACGTTCGCCAGCCCCAGGTCAGCGTCCAGCAGCATGACCCGACGGCCAAGCTCTGCCAGCGCCAGAGACAAGTTCACTGACACGTTAGTCTTGCCGACGCCACCTTTGCCGCCGGTCACCGCGATCACCTGTACGGGATGCATGCTGCCCATGTTATTTCTTTACCTTGTCTTGCATAGACGGAGGCCACATTACTGGCTGCGCGTTCACAACCGGAACAATGCATGGCAGACCATCGATGTAGGTACAAAAACTGTTCATTACCTCAGCCAACCTGCTTGGTCGGGCTGTGGTAGATATCAGCGAACATGTCAGCCATGGCTTCTTCGCTGGGTTCTTCCTGCATTTGCACGCTGACGGCGCGGCTGACCAACTGATGACGGCGCGGCAGATGCAGATCATCCGGAATCCGTGGGCCATCGGTCAGGTACGCGACCGGCAGTTCATGACTGATCGCCAGGCTCAACACTTCGCCAAGGCTGGCCGTCTCATCCAGTTTAGTCAGGATGCAGCCGGCAAGCCCGCAACGCTTGTAACTGTGATAAGCGGCGGTTAGAACCTGTTTCTGGCTGGTGGTTGCCAGCACCAGATAATTTTTTGAACGGATGCCACGCCCGGCCAGACTTTCCAGCTGCATGCGCAGCGCCGGATCGCTGGCCTGCAGGCCGGCGGTATCGATCAGCACCACGCGCTTGCGCAGCAATGGATCCAGCGCCTGCACCAACGACTGGCCCGGATCGACGTGGGTCACCGGCACGTTGAGAATCCGCCCCAGGGTCTTGAGTTGTTCCTGCGCACCGATGCGGAAGCTGTCCATGCTGACCAGCGCGACATTCTGCGCGCCGTACTTGAGTACGTAGCGCGCAGCGAGTTTGGCCAGGGTGGTGGTCTTGCCCATGCCGGCCGGGCCGACCATGGCAATGACCCCGCCCTCTTCCAGCGGCTCGACTTCCGGTACGGCAATCATCCGCGCCAAGTGCGCGAGCAGCATGCGCCAGGCCTGACGCGGTTCTTCGATGTCGGTGATCATCGCCAGCAGATCGCGCGACAACGGCCCGGACAGGCCGATGCGCTGCAGGCGGCGATACAGATTGGCTTGCGCCGGACGGCTGCCTTGCAGCTGGTTCCAGGCCAGGGTGCCGAGCTGGACTTCCATCAGCTCGCGCAGACTGTTCAATTCGAAACGCATCGAATCCAGCGCACGCGGATCGACACCCGCCGATGCCGCTGCAGGTGCCGGCGCCGGGCGCGCCGGGGCGGCGTAGGTCGGTTCGCTCAACGGCTCGGCAGCGGTCAGTGGCAGGCCGGCCGTCAACGGCAGCCCGGCAAAGATCTGGCGATTGCTATTGCCATCGGCTTCGCCACGCAGGCTCAGTTCGGCCTGAGCGGTGACGATGCGCGACTGGGTCTTGCGCAGTTCGTCCTCGAGTTCCATGTTCGGAACCCGTGGCGCCAGCGCCGACAATTTGTAATCCAGCGCCGCCGTCAGCTCGACGCCGCCGGCAATGCGGCGGTTGCCAATGATGGCGGCATCAGCGCCCAGCTCATCACGAACCAGCTTCATGGCCTGACGCATATCGGCGGCGAAAAAACGCTTAACTTGCATAAACCACTACCTCAGCCGTTGGGCCCTACTGTCGCAACGATGGTCACTTGCTTGTTGTCCGGAATTTCCTGGTAGGCCAGCACGTGCAGCCCCGGGACGGCGAGGCGACCGAAACGCGAGAGCATCGCGCGGATCGGGCCTGCTACCAACAGGATCACCGGTTGACCTTGCATTTCCTGGCGCTGCGCCGCTTCGATGAGCGAACGCTGCAGCTTCTCGGCCATGCTTGGCTCCAGCAGAACGCCCTCTTCCGAGCCTTGTCCTGCCTTCTGCAGACTATTGAGCAATATTTGTTCCAACCTTGGTTCCAAGGTGATCACAGGCAGCTCGGAGTCAGTGCCTACAATGCTTTGGACGATGGCGCGGGATACGCCGACGCGTACGGCGGCCACCAAAGCGGCGGTATCTTGACTCTTGGCGGCATTGTTGGCGATGGCTTCGGCAATGCTGCGGATGTCGCGTACCGGCACATGTTCGGCCAGCAATGCCTGCAGCACCTTGAGCAATTGCGACAGCGACACCACGCCCGGCACCAGCTCTTCAGCCAGTTTCGGCGAGCTTTTGGCCAGCAATTGCATGAGTTGCTGCACTTCTTCGTGGCCGATCAGCTCACTGGAGTGTTTGTACAGAATCTGGTTCAAGTGCGTCGCGACCACGGTACTGGCGTCGACCACGGTGTACCCGAGCGATTGCGCCTGCGCGCGCTGGCTGACTTCGATCCACACCGCCTCCAGGCCGAAAGCCGGATCTTTGGCGGTAATGCCGTTAAGCGTGCCGTAGACCTGCCCCGGGTTGATCGCCAGTTCGCGATCCGGGTAGATCTCGGCTTCGGCCAGGATCACGCCCATCAGTGTCAGGCGGTAGGCACTCGGCGCCAGATCGAGGTTGTCACGGATGTGCACCGTCGGCATCAGGAAGCCCAGATCCTGCGAGAGCTTCTTGCGCACGCCCTTGATCCGCGCCAGCAACTGCCCGCCCTGATTGCGATCCACCAGCGGGATCAGGCGATAGCCGACTTCCAGGCCGATCATGTCGATCGGCGTCACGTCATCCCAGCCCAGCTCCTTGGTCTCCATGGCGCGGGCCGGCGACGGCAGCAGTTCCTGCTGACGCTGAACTTCTTGCAGCGCCTGCACCTTGGCGACGTTCTGTTTTTTCCAGAACAAGTAGGCGCCACCGGCGGCCAGCGCAGCCATGCTCAGAAACGAGAAATGCGGCATGCCCGGAACCAGACCCATGACCGCCATCAGACCAGCCGCCACTGCCAGTGCTTTGGGCGAAGCGAACATCTGCCGGTTGATTTGCTTGCCCATGTCTTCCGAACCGGAAGCACGGGTCACCATGATCGCTGCCGCTGTCGATAACAACAGTGATGGCAATTGCGCCACCAAACCGTCACCGATGGTCAGCAAGGCGTACACCTTGCCGGCGTCGGCGAAGTTCATGTTGTGCTGGAAGATACCGACCGCCATGCCGCCGATGAGGTTGATGAACAGGATCAGCAAGCCGGCAATGGCGTCACCCCGCACGAACTTGCTGGCACCGTCCATCGAACCGTAGAACTCGGCCTCTTGCGCGACTTCCTGACGGCGCGCCTTGGCCTGGTTCTGGTCGATCAGACCGGCGTTGAGGTCGGCGTCGATCGCCATTTGTTTGCCGGGCATTGCGTCGAGGGTGAAGCGCGCGCTCACCTCGGAAATCCGCCCGGCACCCTTGGTCACCACGACGAAGTTGATGATCATCAGGATCGCGAACACTACGATACCGACCACGTAGTTACCGCCGATCACCACTTCACCGAAGGCCTGGATCACCTTGCCGGCGGCGGCGTGGCCATCCTGACCGTGGAGCATCACCACCCGCGTCGAGGCCACGTTCAACGCCAGCCGCAGCAGCGTCGCCACCAGCAGAATCGTCGGGAACACCGCGAAATCCAGCGGCCGCAACGCGTAAACACAGACCAGCAGCACCACGATCGACAAGGCGATGTTGAAGGTGAAGAACACGTCCAGCAGGAACGGCGGCACCGGCAGCATCATCATGGCCAGCATGACCAGCAGCAACAACGGCACGCCCAGATTGCCTCGACTGAGGTCGGCAACATTCGAGCGAGCAGTGTTGAATAACTGAGAGCGATCCACCGGTTTTCCCCGTTCCTTTAAAGCAAACTTTTGACGCCCGAAGCAGGCGCACGGCGGCTACTGCAAGAAGCCTTCCAACTTTTGCCGGGGATTGAAATTGAGGTTTGCTCCAGGGGAAGTGTCTTGAAAGAAGCTGGGCGCCATGGAGCCGACCGCGAAACAGACGCAGGACGACTATCACCCTTAGCGCAGGTGAACAAAAATCAGAAAAAACCGCGCACTCACGGATATCCGGCAGTCAAAATTTGCGCTGGATTAATCGCACCAAGACGCAAATCGCGGCCCACCAGGTAGCGCGTACCCTTACGGATCGGACTCCCTCCCACGTCGACAAACGCCTCCTCAGAATAGCCTAAGGTCACGATTTCCTCAGGCTGATGAAAAGGATCTTCGGGGTATGCCTTCAACACAATCAGTGCCCAGACAAAGTAAATGTCCGGCACATCCTGCGGCTCGATCTCCCCCTCGACCTCCCATCGAAAGTCCTGCCCACCCGTGACCTGTAACTGATCATCAACCATGTGAAATTGTGGTTTGTGATAACGCATCTGCAGGGCAGTGCCATTGCTCCCCCATGTATCGGAGTAGTTATTGGGCGAAGAGAAAACCCTGACCAACTCTTCAACGGTGCCAATGTTGCCAGCGGCACTATTGAATCGGTTGTAGAGACTATGGTGGGCTACCCCGTCCAACCTTGGCTTGATCGCATTGATATACGAATCGAGATAGCCCGGCACATACACATTGCTCATGTGCACGAAATGCGTGAAGTCCAACATCGCCTTAAAAGTGAACGTGCAAGCGATATGATCAGACTCTTTCGCCACCGCCCCGGAAACGAACTCGAACCTCATTCCTTCAAGCTTTCTGTAGTTTTCTGGCATGACCTTCTCCTTGGCGAATATTTAAGACAGGTCAGAAGGCGACTTGCCCGGGAAACCTGCCAAGGAACATGGGATAGCTGAATGCCCTTTGTGTCCACTGTCAGAACTAACAGGTAGAGGCCTTTTTCAGACAGGCGGAAGGTCGCAGTCTTTTGATTTATCAGGAATCGCGTCGCAATGAACACAGATTGGGGGTATCACACAGCCCCCCTGTGGGAGCGGCCTTGCTCGCGAAGAGGTCGCAGCGCAGGACGCTATTGGGCATTGCGCAACTGATCATGCTCGGCGAACTGGCGGTGAATCGGGTGATGAATAATCTGGAGTTGCCGCAGTAACACGGTTCGGTGACAAGCCTTGAATGAGGCGTTGCGGCTGCTGACGTCTTCGCGGGCAAGCCCGCTCCCACAGGTTCGGCGTGTAGGCACAGGTTTGTGATCGACCCCAACCCCTGTGGGAGCGAGCTTGCTCGCGAAGGCGGCCTCACAGCCGATACATGTCTGCAGGCATAAAAAAACCGCCACCTCATTTAACCCGGCTGCGGTTTGTCGCCTCTTTCCCTCAGCCCACATGACCACTTGTCGGAAACCCGCCGGCACCTGTCAGATCTGACAGGTGCCCAATTCCTCCAACGCGCGCTCAATAACTCCGTCACCCAGCCCCCGACCGGAGTTCGCCAGATGTCCAGCCAGCAAACCCCTCAAGCCCTCAGACCTCTGTATTTTCCGGCCCAAGTCACCCTCAACCCCGCCGAACACTATTACGCCGGCATTCCCATCAGAGCCGTGGAGGGCGATCTGCAAGGCGTCATTCCCGCCTGGCTGACCATGTCCGTTGGCGATCATGCCGAAGTGTTCTGGGGCAATGACAGTGCAGCGGTCTGGAGCAAACTCATCGAGAACGCCGCCGAGGTCAACCGGGATGTCAGTTTCACCATTGCCAGGGCCCACGTGTTTGAGGGGGATGCCACGCCAGTTTTCTACCGGATCACGCGCAAGAACCAGACCCCGGAGGACTCGGCCCCCATCCAGACCTTGCTGGTCAAACTCACGCGGCCCGGCGAGTACGATGACATTCCCGGCGATGACGGCCACTCCGATCTCAAGTTCTCCCTCTCCCATGACGAGGTCGATGAGACCCTGCCGCCCGGCGGGGTGACGATGCACATCGTGCCCTACCGCAACCTCACCCGATACGACCGCATTCTCGCCCGCTGGGGCAGCCAGCAAGTGGTGCATGTCGTTACGCCCCAGCAGGCGCAGGACCCGATCGGCAACCCGATCGACGTCGTTTTCAGTCGCGCCGTTATCGAGGCGGCCGGAGACGGAGCGCGCGTGGCGGTGGCTTATCAGGTCATTGATCGCTGCGGCAATTACCCGGACGAGCGTGCGCCGTGGTCGGCGACACATCACCTGTTGGTGGACCTCGGCGGCAATCGGCTGGACGAACCGCAGGTGCTGGTCAACGGCATTCCAACCGTCAGCATCGACCTCGATCAGCTCGGGGAAGACGATGTGAACGCCCGCGTGTATATCACCAAGGATGATTTTGAGGTGGGCGACAAGGTGCTCCTGACCTGGATCGGCACCCCGGCGCAAGGGTCGCAAATCATCGTCGGGCCGCTGGAAAAAGAGGTGTTGTACGTGCCCTTCCAGCTCGATTTCACCATCCCCAACGCGGCCGTCAGAGCCATCGCCAAAGGCGCCGCCTCGGTCGGCTATGTGCGCCGTCGCAGCGGTGAAAGCGACCGCCCTTCGAAAAATCTCAGTGTCACGGTAATTGGCGACATCACTCAGTTGGCCGCCCCTACCGTTGACGAAGCACCGGGCGGGACGTTGCCACCGGAAACCACGTGGGCAACCGTCAACATTCCCTGGTATTCCGGTCGCAACAGCAGTGACCTGATCAACCTGATCTGGTGGGCCCGGACGCCCGGCAACGATACCGTTTATTACGAAGATCCCCGCCCGGTCGGCAACATAGCGGACAATCAGCCCGTCCTGCGCAGCGTGAGCAATGCCGAAATCCAGCGCTTCAACGGCCTGAACGTCAAGGTCTATTACATCGTCACCAACAGCGAAACGGGGCTGTTGAGCGTCCGCGATTCGCTGCCGTTCATGATGCAGGTCGGCGTGCCCTTGCCGGCGTTCGACCGGCCGGAAGTCGAGGGCGCAGATGCCAACGACGTGCTCGACCCGGACAACGTGCCACCCACCGGCGCCACGCTGGTGGTGCCGTACCTCGGCACCCAGGACAAGGATCGCGTGAACTACCGTTGGCGCGGCTCCGCCAGCGGCGGCAGCATCAGTGATCATGTCGACCTGATCCCCGCCACCGCCGGCCGGCCGGTACGCATCACCGTGGATAAAAAATACGTGACCGCCAACCTCAACGGCACGGTGGTCGCGGATTACAGCATTCAGCGCGGCGGCGTGCCGCTAGGGCAATCCCGGGAATTGACATTGCGCATCGGCACGGCGCTGACGGAGCTGCCGCCACCGTTTCTTGTCGCACCGGCCATCGATCCGATTGATGTCCTGGCCTACCCGGAAGGAGTGACGGTACGCATTGAATTTCTTGAAGCATTGAGCGGCGACCGGGCAAGCCTGGAGGAGGTCAATCCACCGCCGGGTTGGCCGCCGTTTCCGCTGGTCGAATTCAACAGCAACAAGCGGGTGAACACGGTGTTGAGCCCGGCGTTTCTTGCGGCGCGGCATGGAAAGGTGATCGAGCTGCGCTGGAGTTTGAATCGCAATGGTAGTCAGGCTGGTCAATCAGGCGCGATCAAGGTGAGCGTGCTGAAAATGGTCGATGAAGACCCTCGTTTCCCAACACCGAATATCGACAGCAACACCAGTAACGAACTGGACGTTCAAGAACTCACGGCCAACGCGCGGATACTCGCGGCGAAATGGCCGTTGTTCGAGCCGGGGCAGCCGATCTGGGTGACGGTTGCAGGTTTTAACAAGAATGGTGACCCCGTCAGCGAGGAAGTAAGGTCGGGAGAGCCTAATGATTCAGTGGATGGCTTATTGGTGGCGGCGCCGATTGAGTGGTTGAAAGAGCTCAAAGAAGGGACGGAGCTGAAGATAGCGTGCGCGGCTGACCTGGAAGGGTCTGCTATCAAAGCTAACGCGGTAACCTTTCCGCTACGCTCCTATAGCATAAAAAACATTTCACCTGATCTACATGAGAACTTTGATGATACCTATACTCGACTCATGACAGTTGGCCAGCGCATCGAGCTCTCGAGCATGACCATTACCTTTGTTTCAGGTAGCGGAGAAATGGGAATTGATGGCTCTCTAGGCCACCCGCCACTCCCCGGCAAACGTAGCGGGCAAGTACTACATCTTGGCTGTCAAGGATCGTACCCACAGAGGTGCAGAATTGATCTCAAATCAACCTATTCAAAAGTAAGTTTTTGGCAAACCTGGGCAGAGACCGGAAACATCACCGCTTTTTTTTACAACACAGCGGGTCAACTGTTGGGAGAAAGAACATTTACTCGTTCGCTTAATGACGCTCATCTCGTCGAATTCAGCGCAATCGGAATAACCAGGATTGATATACAGATCAATGCATCCGACTGGATCGGGCTGGATCACTTTTCATTCTTTCTTTGATCTGCGCAAAGACGGGGTTTCAATGCAGGAAGCCCAGCCTCAGGAATCGCGGCGCAAATCCGGCGGGCTCGGCAAATCATCCTTGAGTGAATCCGGTCGCTTGCCCTTGCCGGCGCGGAACTGGCGAGTAAGAAAAGGGGACGGTTATATTTAACCAGTGATTTAAGCAGCGAGGCTTGATCGAGATTTTTCTGTTGGCCGGAATGGCCGTTTCGCGAGCAAGCTCGCTCCCACAGAGAAACGCCTTCCAAATGTGGGAGCGAGCTTGCTCGCGAAGAGGCCAGTGAAGTCAGCGCACATCGCTATTTTAAACTCGGCCGTTTAAAAGACACCTCCAGACACGCCTCCAAGGCTACACCTCCTTGCGCCATTGCCTACAGCTACGCCAGAATCCGCCGGCTTGTGCGCCTTGGGGTCGGGTTCTATTGTGGATCGGTCGCTGACGAATCAGCGATCGGGTTTAGCGATCCGATACCTTACAGACGCTCAATCCCCAGTCTCAATTGCAGGTTTGTCTATCTGCAATTGGCGTCATGGTGGCTGTGCGCGGGAGACCTTCGGGTCTACCCGGGGTTTCTGTGACCCGGATCGCTAACCTGCGTACAGCCGCCACCTTTACTTGTTTAGCGATGAGCCGTGGCGGCCAAATCAACCACGGAGCTTCACCATGATCAAACCAACACCCAACCCACCCGAAACCGACCCCAACTCCCCCTACGAATCCCTCGATTCGAAAAAACTCCACGATGCCGCCGACCGCGCGCTCGATCACTACCTCTGTGCGCCCGGATCCACCCCACCGCCGCGCAGAACCCGCAGGATGTACGCCGTGACCGCCGACTTCAAAAACGAAGAACTGCTGGCCGATGCCTGCGAAACACTCGCCTCAGCCAGAACCATCGCCAATGACTTCGCCCACCTCATACCGGCCTCGCAGCGCAGGACGCTGCTGGGCATCGCGCAATTGATCATGCTGGGAGAGCTGGCGGTGAATCGGGCGCTGGATAATCTGGAGTTGGCAGGCTAAGAAGGCAGGCAAGAACTGTGGTGAGGGGATTCATCCCCGATCGGCTGCGCAGCAGTCGCGAAACCAGAGCACGCGGTATTCCTGAAAGATCGAAGTCTCAGGTTTTAGGGCCGCTGCGCAGCCCATCGGGGATGAATCCCCTCACCACAATGACGGCGACAGGCGCCGAAATATCATTGGGTCGGGCATAAAAAAACCGCCGCCTCGTCAAACCGGGGCGGCGGTTTTTTTGATCACGGCAAGCGTCAGGAATCGCGGCGCAAATCCGGCGGGATCGGCAAATCGTCCTTGAGTGGATCCGGGCGTTTGCCCTTGCCGGCGCGGTATTGGCGGATCTGGTAGACATAGGCCAGCACCTGGGCGACGGCCAGATAGAGGCCGCCGGGGATTTCCTGTTCCAGCTCGGTGGAGTAGTAGATCGAGCGCGCCAGCCCCGGCGATTCGAGGAGCATGACGTTGTTGGCGACGGCGATTTCGCGGATCTTCAGCGCGAGGAAATCGCTACCCTTGGCCAGCAGGACCGGCGCGCCGCCCTTCTCCGAATCGTACTTGAGCGCCACGGCGTAGTGGGTCGGGTTGGTGATGACCACGTCGGCGTCGGGAATCGCCGCCATCATCCGCCGCTGCGACATCTCGCGCTGGGTCTGGCGGATGCGCTGTTTGACCTCTGGCCGGCCTTCCTGATCCTTGTGCTCGTCGCGCACTTCCTGCTTGGTCATCAGCAGTTTCTTGTGGCTTTCCCAGAGCTGCACCGGCACGTCGACCGCCGCGATGATGATCAGCCCGCAGGCCAGCCACAGCGAACTCCAGCCCACCAGCGTCACGCTGTGAATGATTGCCTGCTCAAGCGGTTCATGGGCGATCCGCAGGAAGTCATCGATGTCGGCCGACAACACCATCAGTGCCACAAACAGCGTGATGATGAACTTGGCCAATGCCTTGACCAGTTCGATCACGGCCTTCATCGAGAACATGCGTTTAAGGCCCGCACCGGGGTTCATCCGGCTGAATTTCGGCGCCATGGAGCCGGCGGCGAACAGCCAGCCGCCGAGGGAGATCGGCCCGATCAATGCGGCCAGCAACAAAGTAATCATGACCGGCTGGATCGCTAACAGGGCGATCTTGCCCGAGACCAGCAGGAAGGTGCCCATGGACTTCTCGTCCATGATCACTTCCCGCGAAAGATTGAAATTGAGGCGCATCAGGTCCATCAATTCCTGCGCCAGCATGCCGCCAAAGATCAGCAGACCACCGGCGCCGGCGAGCATCACCGCGAGGGTGTTGAGCTCTTTGGAGCGGGCAATCTCACCCTTCTCACGGGAGTCCTTTTTGCGTTTCTCCGTGGGGTCTTCTGTTTTGTCCTGACCGCTTTCGCTCTCAGCCATGGCTCAGCGCGCCCGTGCCAGTTCGCGTAGCAACTGCAGGGCCTCGGAGGCCAGCGGTTGATACTGATTGAGGATGTCCGCCAGACCGACCCAGACGATGAACAGACCGAGCACCAGCGTCAGCGGAAAACCGATGGAGAAAATGTTCAGTTGCGGCGCGGCGCGGGTCATCACGCCGAACGCAATGTTGACCACCAGCAGCGCCGTGACCGCCGGCAACACCAGCAACAACGCCGCCCCGAGCACCCAGCCGAGTTTGCCGGCCAACTCCCAGTACTGCGCCGTCATCAAGCCGCCGCCGACCGGCAGCGTTGTGAAGCTCTCGGTGAGCACTTCGAAGACCACCAGATGGCCGTTCATCGACAGGAACAACAAGGTCACCAGCATGGTGAAGAACTGGCCGATGACCGCCACCGAGACGCCGTTGGCCGGGTCGACCATCGAAGCGAAGCCCATACCCATCTGGATCGCGACAATCTGCCCGGCCACGGCAAACGCCTGAAAAAACAGTTGCAGGGAAAACCCCAGCACCGCGCCGACCAGAATCTGCTCGCCAATCAGCAACCAGCCACTGAGCGCCAGCGGACTGACCTCCGGCATCGGCGGCAGTCCCGGGGCAATGCATACGGTGATGGCCACGGCGAAATACAGGCGTATCCGCCGCGACACCAGCGTGGTGCCGAACACCGGCATGACCATCAGCATCGAGGCGACACGAAACAGTGGCAACATGAACGACGCCACCCAGGTACTGATCTGGGTGTCGGTCAGCTGAAGCAGCGATTGCATGGCTCAGCCGATGACCATCGGGATGTTTTTGTAGAGCTGGATGATGTATTCCATGAACGTCTGCACGATCCATGGACCGCCCACAATCAGCGTCACCAGCATCACCAACAGACGCGGCAGGAAGCTCAGGGTCTGTTCGTTGATCTGCGTCGCGGCCTGAAACATCGCCACCAACAAGCCGACCAACAGACTCGGCACCACCAGAATCGCGACCATCAAAGTGGTCAGCCACAGCGCTTCACGAAAGATATCGACCGCAACTTCCGGCGTCATGGCGAGACACCTCCGAAGCTACTGGCCAGAGTGCCGATGATCAGCGCCCAGCCATCCACCAGCACGAACAGCATGATCTTGAACGGCAGCGAAATGATCAGCGGCGAGAGCATCATCATACCCATCGCCATCAGCACGCTCGCGACCACCAGGTCGATGATCAGGAACGGGATGAAGATCATGAAGCCAATCTGGAACGCGGTTTTCAGCTCGGAGGTGACGAACGCCGGCACCAGAATGGTCAGCGGCGCCTGATCCGGGGTGGCGATGTCGGTGCGCTTGGACAGACGCATGAACAGCTCCAGATCGCTGGTGCGGGTCTGCGCGAGCATGAAGTCCTTGATCGGTACCTGGGCCTTTTCCACCGCTTGCTGCGCGGTGAGCTTTTCCGCCAGGTACGGCTGCAGCGCATCGTTGTTCACCCGGTCGAACACCGGGGCCATGATAAACATGGTGAGGAACAGCGCCATGCCGGTGAGGATCTGGTTCGACGGCGTCTGCTGCAGACCGAGGGCCTGACGCAAGATCGAGAAGACGATGATGATCCGGGTAAAACTGGTCATCAGAATCACGGCCGCCGGAATGAAGCTCAGCGCCGTCATGATCAGCAGGATCTGCAGGCTGACCGAGTATTCCTGCGCGCCGTCGGCGTTGGTGCCCAGCGTGATCGCCGGGATCGACAACGGATCGGCGGCGAATGCCAGTGGCGCGGCCAGCATCAGGGCCAGCGTCAAGACGATGCGGAGCGCAGCCATTACTTCTTATCCTTCTGATCCTTGCCGAGAATCTTCAGCAGATGCTGGGCAAATTCCGGGGTCGCTTTTTCGCTACTGCTCGGCACTTGCACCGGCTCTTTGAGCACGTGCAGCGCCGTAATGGTGCCGGGGCTCAAGCCCAACAGAATTTGCTCGTTGCCGACCTGCACCAGCATCAACCGGTCACGCGGACCGAGCGCGCGCGAGCCAATCAGTTCGATCACCTGGCCCTTGCCCGCCGGCCCGGCCTGCTGCACCCGGCGCAGTAGCCAGGCGAGGAAGAAGATCAACCCCAGCACCAGCAACAGACCGAACACCAGTTGCGTCAGTTGCCCGGCCACGCCGCTGTTGACCATCGGCGCGGTGGCAGCGGGCACGGTGGTCGCCGTCGACGGCTCGGCGGCCAGCACGCTCAATGGCAGTGCCAGCAAAGCCCAGAGAAATCGTTTCACTCAGCGCAGCTTCTTGATGCGTTCGCTTGGGCTGATCACGTCGGTCAGGCGGATGCCGAACTTCTCGTTGACCACCACCACTTCGCCGTGCGCGATCAGGGTGCCGTTGACCAGTACGTCCAGCGGCTCGCCGGCCAGACGATCGAGCTCGATCACCGAACCCTGGTTCAGTTGCAGCAGGTTGCGGATGTTGATGTCGGTGCTGCCCACCTCCATCGAGATCGACACCGGGATGTCGAGGATCACGTCGAGGTTCGGGCCATCCAGCGTCACCGGATCGTTGTTCTTCGGCACGCTGCCGAACTCTTCCATCGGCAGACGGTTGGAGCTTGCAGCGCCAGCGTCGGCCGCCAGCAGCGCATCGATGTCAGCCTGGCTGCCATCACCGGTCTCTTCCAGGGCCGCAGCCCATTCGTCGGCCAGTGCCTGATCGTCCTGGGCGTTCATTTCGTCGTTCATCATTTGTCCTCGGCGGGCAACAATTCAGTTAAATGCGTGGGGGTGAGAGCGGCGCTTCAGCGCCGCTCGATCGGCTCGATCACCTGCAACGCGAGGTTGCCTTTGTGCGAGCCCATCTTGACCTTGAAGGCCGGTACGCCGTTGGCGCGCATGATCATGTCTTCCGGCATTTCGACCGGGATCACATCGCCCGGCTGCATGTGCAGGATGTCGCGCAGCTTCAACTGACGGCGGGCCACGGTGGCGCCGATCGGCACGTCGACATCGAGCACGTCCTGACGCAGGGCGTTGACCCAACGCTCGTCCTGATCGTCGAGGTCCGACTGGAAACCGGCGTCGAGCATTTCGCGCACCGGTTCGATCATCGAGTACGGCATGGTCACGTGCAGGTCACCGCCACCGCCGTCGAGTTCGATGTGGAAGGTGGAGACCACAATCGCTTCGCTCGGGCCGACGATGTTGGCCATGGCCGGGTTCACTTCCGAGTTGATGTACTCGAAATTGACTTCCATGATCGCCTGCCAGGCTTCCTTCAGATCGACGAAGGCCTGCTCCAGCACCATGCGCACCACGCGCAGTTCGGTCGGGGTGAATTCACGCCCTTCGATCTTGGCGTGACGGCCGTCGCCGCCAAAGAAATTGTCCACCAGCTTGAACACCAGTTTGGCGTCGAGGATGAACAGTGCGGTACCACGCAACGGTTTGATCTTGACCAGGTTGAGGCTGGTCGGCACGTACAGCGAGTGCACGTATTCGCCGAACTTCATCACCTGTACGCCACCGACGGCAACGTCCGCCGAGCGGCGCAGCATGTTGAACATGCTGATGCGGGTGTAACGGGCAAAACGCTCGTTGATCATTTCCAGGGTCGGCATGCGTCCACGGACGATGCGATCCTGGCTGGTCAGGTCGTAGCTTTTGACACTGCCGGGTTCGGCAGCGTTATCGGTCTGTACCAGACCATCGTCGACGCCATGCAACAGCGCGTCGATTTCATCCTGGGACAGCAGATCCTGCACGGCCATGTCGTGTTCCTACTGCAGTACGAAATTAGTGAAAAGCAACTGTTCGATCACCACTTTGCCCAGCTCTTTCTGCGCCACTTCCTGGACGCTGGCTGTGGCCTTCTGGCGCAGCATCTCCTGGCCGACCGGGGTCGCCAGTGTGGCGAAATCCTGACCGGAGAAGAGCATCACCAGGTTGTTGCGGATCACCGGCATGTGCACTTTGAGCGCGTCCAGATCAGCCTGGTTACGCGCCAGCATGGTGATGCTCACCTGCATGTAGCGCTGACGGCCGTTCTGGTTGTAGTTGGCGACAAACGCCGGCGCCATCGGCTCGAAAATCGCCGGCTGCTTGCCGACCGGCGCGGTCTCGGCCGCGGCGGCAGGCTTGCTCTGAGCGCTGTGCATGAAGTACCAGGTCGCGCCCACGGACACACCGATCGCCAGCAGCAGAGCCACCACGATCAGGATGATCATCTTGAGTTTGCCTTTGGTCGCGGGGTCTTTTACAGCTGCTGCTTCGCTCTTCGCCATGCCAATAATCCGTCACTAATCGGGTTTTCACAGTCGCACGGCAAGGCAAGAGCAAGTGTTATGCCAGAAGTGTCGGAGCGTTGGAGGAGCGAGGTGCATGAATCGATACAAGCCCTGTGGGAGCTGGCTTGCCAGCGATAGCGATTGGTCTGACACATTGGTTTTGAATGTGCCGGCGCCATCGCTGGCAAGCCAGCTCCCACAGGTTTTTGTGGATACTTTGAATCAGGCGTAGTAGTCGACGGCGCTGCTGCCGATCACGCTGGTAGTTTGCGCAGCGGCTTCAGCCACGGCTGCCGGCGTCAGTTCTTCGTCCGCCGAATCCAGACGTCCGCCAGCAGCGCTGGTGCGGCCGCTCTGACCGTGCTGCGCCTGTTCCTGACCCTGCTGACCCTGCCAGCCACGACTCTGGTCGGAGACGTTGACGTCAACCTGGCCCATGCCCTGCTGGGTGAACATGTCACGCAGGCGATGCATCTGACCATCGAGCGCTTCACGCACGCTTGGATGCGCGCTCATGAAGGTCACTTGGGTCTGCTGGTCCGGAACCATGTTCACCCGAATATCCAGACGCCCCAGTTCTGCCGGCTGCAATTGAATATCCGCCGCCTTCAGGTTGGCGCTGGACAGGTACATGACGCGGTTGACGATTTCTTCGGTCCAGCCGCTCTGGTGCATGGCGATCGGTTGATTCACCGGCACCGCGTTCGCGGTTTTCGGCGTAGCCGCCTGAGTCAGCGCCGCCAGACGGTTGGCGAAATCATCGACTCGAGTGTCGCTGGTGGCAGACTTGAGATCTTTCAGGCCATCGTCGATCAGACCGCTGAAGGCTTTCTCGCCGCTTTGACTGGTGCTGTCCTTGTCGGCCTGTACGTCGAGCATGCTGGCCATGCCGGCAGCGAAGTTCTGCGCCGCAGTCAATTCACCGTCGGCCTGAGTCTGGGCCGGCGTAGCTTTGGGTTGCGCCTGACTGCTGGCAGAAATGTGTCCGCCCTGCTCCATCGCCATGCGCACCGCCGGCAGCGAATCGAGTGGATCGGCCGCCGGGTCGAAAGCGCTATCGGTCGATGCCGCCGGGTCTTTGACCACGGCTGGCGCAACGGTTGCAGCCACGACCGGCGTCTCGGCCTTGACCGGCTCCGGTGTTGCAGCGACTGGCGCGGGCACCGCCGGTGCAGTCACCAGCGGTTGCACGGTTTGCACCAGCGCCGGATCCAGCGCCGGATCTACCGGGGGGGTGTCCGCCACTGGCGTCTGCGTGCTGTCAGCGGCAGCCTCGGCGACGGCCTTGTCAGCGGCCGCCTGATCATCGGATGCAGTCGAAGCGGTCTTGTCGGCAGGCAAGGCATTGCCGCTATCGGCAACGGTCTGTTGCGAGGCGGCAGACTTATCCTTGCCGAGATCTTTCTTGTCGCTGTTGTCGGCAACCTTGTCACGTGCCGGTTTCAACGAACTGTCAGTGCCTGGCAGATTTTTTTTCGGGCCTTGATCGGCGAACACCTGAGCGAAGCTTGAGGCCTTGTCCCCGGTGTCTGCAGCCACGACCGGTGCTTTGACAGCAGCGGCTTGCGCCTTGGCCTGGGCGGCAGATTGAAGAAGAACATTGGGGGTCGCAGGCATGACACGGTCTCCGCTGCACTGGGATCGTAGGTACAGTTGACGGGGATTATTGCAAGTGTCGGGCCAGTTTCGTCCGGCGCTGGCGAAAAGCGCCGGACGGCAGGATTCAATGCGTGAGGGCGTGCTGGCGTTCGTCTTCGTAGACAGTTCGCACATCGGCAAATTCGCTGCTGATGTCCGCCACCAGATCGACGATTTCGGCGGGACTTTTGTTTCTGGCGTCCGCCTCGAGCGCCTGACAGAGCGTCGCCAGTCGCACGGCGCCCATGTTGCTGGCGCTGCCCTTGAAACTATGGGCGACCTCGGCCAACACCTTGGCGTCGGCGGTCTTTTGCAATTGATGCAAGCGACTTTCAGAATCGGTCAGGAAGGTATCCAGCAAATCCGGATAGCTGTCTTCCATCACTTCGCGCAACGCATCGAGTACTTCGCGATCCACATGTTGGTCAGTCACTTGTTCACTCCTTGATCAAGAATCGGCGAATTATGCCCTAACCTCCCAGAAAAACTCTACGCAAGCACTGCGACCTTCGTCCGACCAACTGGCGTTATGCCCCAATTGCCGAATCAAGCTGACGCCGCGCCCCGACAGACGGACGCCGTCCAGCGGTCGCTCCATCACGCGCGCCACGTCAAACCCCTTGCCGCTGTCCTCGACGCGGATGACCAGACAACCACCGGCACCTTGTGGCCTGACTTGCAGATGCACGCGCACATAACCGTCCTGCAACGCTTCGAGTCGTGCATTGCGCTGCTCGTAGTAGCGAGCGAATCCAGCGGCATCGCGCTTGAGGCTGGAATCGAGCCCCAGCACGCCATGCTCCAGTGCATTGGAATACAGCTCGGCAAGCACGCTGTAGATTGCGCCACCCTGAGTGCGCAATCCATGCACTTCCAGTAACAATTGCAGCAGGTACGGCAAAGGATTGAAGCGCCTGAGCGTCGCACCGCGAAACTCGAAGCTGACCGACCAGTCCAGCGGACAGGATTGGCCGCTGTCGGAGTACACCGGCGCCGACGGCATCACCTGCGTCGCCTCCAACAGACTGATCTCGACCATGCTCACATCGTCGCGGGGCTCGCCACGAAAGGCGTGCAAGGCCTGCTCGATCTCGGCGAACAGGTTGTCCGGTTCACGATTGGCGGCAAACAGTTGCTGCAAACGCTCGACACCAAACAAGCGGTCATCGGCGTCAGTGGTATCGATCACGCCGTCTGACAGCAGGAACACGCGGTCCCCTGCCGCCATGGCCTGCACTTCGGTGCGATCGTCGAACGCCTGCGGGCTGAGCACACCGAGCGGTAAATGCCGCGCCGGCAGCGGCAGCCGTTCGCCCGTGGCGATCCGGTGCAGATAGCCTTCGGGCATGCCGCCGTTCCACACCTCCACAGTACGACGCTGAAAGCTCAGGCAAAGCATGGTCGCGCAGCAGAACATGTCCACCGGCAGGATGCGCTTGAGCTTGGCGTTCATCTCGCGCAGGGTTTCGGCCAGGCCGTAACCTTTGGCCGTCATGCCGTAAAACACTTCGGCCAACGGCATCGCCCCCACCGCCGCCGGCAGACCGTGGCCGGTGAAATCACCGAGCAGCACATGCATGTCGCCGGCCGGCGTGTAGGCCGCCAGCAGCAGGTCGCCGTTGAACAATGCATAGGGCGATTGCAGGTAGCGAATATTCGGCGCGCTCAGGCAACCCGAATGCGCGACCTTGTCGAACACCGCTTTGGCCACGCGTTGTTCGTTGAGCAGGTAATCGTGATGCTTGGCAATCAGGTCGCGCTGCTGCAGCACCGTGGCCTGCAAACGACGCAAGCGATCCATCGCCTTGATTTTGGCGGCAAGGATCACCTGGTTGTACGGCTTCGCCAGAAAGTCGTCGCCGCCCGCCTCCAGGCAGCGTGCCAGCGCTTCGCTTTCGGTCAGCGAGGTCAGGAAGATGATCGGCACCAGGGTTTCGCCCGCCAGCGCCTTGATCTGTCGCGCCGCTTCGAAGCCGTCCATCACCGGCATCATCGCGTCCATCAGCACCAGATGCAGCGGCTGGCGCCGAAACACTTCCAGCGCTTCGGCGCCATTGGCGGCGGTCAGTACTTCATGTCCCTGACGCCGGACGATGGTCGACAACAGTAACCGGTCGGCGGCGCTGTCTTCGGCGATCAGGATCGTCAGCGGCTCTTGCGCCTGCATGGCCGTCAACTGATGTCGAACAGTTTGTCGAAGTTGGAGATGGCGAGAATCTTGCGCACGTCGGAGTTGCTGTTGACCACCCGCACGTCCGAGTCGTCGCCGCCGGCGTGATCGCGCAGCAGGAGCAGCATGCCCAGCGCGGAGCTGTCGAGGTAGGTGGCGTCCTTCAGATCGACCACGATGGAGTCAGGCTTGCGGTTAAGCCGCTCATAGGCCTCGCGAAATTCCTGATGGCGCCCGAAATCGAACCGCCCCCTGACCGAAATCGTCAGTTTTTGACCATCCGGAGAGACTTCTGTAACGACAGACATTGACTGGCTTCCTTGTCATTGACGAACGTGTACAAGGTTTAGCACTTGGTAGAGCGGCCAGCAACCCGATTGCAGCAACAAATAACCATGGATTCGTTTGCGCCCGCTGAGCGCACCGTTCGTCGTAACTGTCAGATCTGTCAGTGTGCGCAATGACTATCCAAACCCATCATCAAGTGGCAGCAAAATCGCTGCGCTCGAATCGAAGGATATGACTCATGGGCTCGTCAAAAGAAACCTACCCAGCGCCACACCTGAAAAACACAGTGTCGCCCACCCGGATCAGCCATGCAGAGTATGAACGAGGCGAAGCCATTGTTATGGCGCGATACCGTACAGAGCTACACGACGAAGTCACATTTGTCTTTGACGCTGACGGGAATGTGCACTACGAAAAACTCGCCAAAGTTTCTTCCACGGGAGTTACGAATGGGGAAGTTGGCACGAAAATCAACTCGGTCGACGATTGGGAACTAGTGGGAAAAACGGTCAGTGTGTACTTCACCGTAAGACGTAAATCAATCACGCTGGGTCAATCCAAGGCATTCACGTTCAGCGTGTCAGCCGCTTGATTCAAGATATCGTTTAAAGCGGTACTGCCGCGTCGCATCAGTATGGATCGTGCCGCGGCAAACGCTGCGACAACTCATCCAGCAACCTCTGCTCTCGCTTGTCTTCGAGGCGTTGCGCCTCTTCGCGGTAGCGCTGCACCAGTTTGCGCAGGCCTTCGACCTTGGCGAACGCCTGCTGCCAGGCGTCTCGCGCCTTGATCAGGTTGTTCTGGTGCCAGACCAGGCTTTGCCGCTGCTGGTCGATCGCGGTGTCCAGTTGCGCCAGAAAGCCGTGATAACCCAGCAACCATTGCCCGGAAACCCCGTCGCTGCCGCGTACGATCCACTGTTCTTGATAATCCAGACGAAAGGCATCGAGGTCGGCGAGTTTGCTTTCAGCCACCTTGACCTGGCCCTGAAAGTATCCCAGACGCTGGACGGCCGTTTTTTCGGCCTGTTCGGCCATTTCCACCACCGGTGCCAGACGTGCGGCGCGACTCACGGCCATGGCCGGTTACCCGCCCGCCGCAGGCGCGAACAGGGTTTCCAGATAGGCCTGGCTCTCGCCCATGTTGATCTTGTCGTTCAGCCCCTGCCGCTGGTAGCGGGTCAGTTGCGGCTGCAGATTGATCGCCAGATCGGTCTCGCGGTCACCACCGGCGACGTAAGCGCCGACGCTGATCAGATCGCGGCTCTGCTGATAGCGCGACCACAGCTGTTTGAAGTACTGCGCACGCTGCATGTGTTCCGCCGAAACCACCGCCGGCATCACCCGGCTGATCGAGGCTTCGATGTCGATGGCCGGATAGTGCCCTTCCTCGGCCAGCCGCCGGGACAACACGATATGGCCGTCGAGCACGCCCCGCGCCGAGTCGGCAATCGGGTCCTGCTGGTCATCGCCTTCGGACAACACGGTGTAGAACGCAGTAATCGAACCCCCGCCCTTTTCCGCGTTACCGGCGCGCTCCACCAGTTTCGGCAGTTTGGCGAACACCGAGGGCGGATAACCCTTGGTCGCTGGCGGCTCGCCGATGGCCAGAGCGATTTCCCTCTGAGCCTGAGCGAAACGGGTCAGCGAATCCATCAGCAACAGGACGTTCTTGCCCTTGTCGCGGAAATACTCGGCGATCCGCGTGCAGTACATCGCCGCGCGCAAACGCATCAGCGGCGCATCGTCCGCCGGTGAGGCGACCACCACCGAACGCTTGAGGCCTTCTTCACCGAGGATGTGCTCGATGAACTCCTTAACTTCTCGACCCCGCTCACCGATCAGACCAACGACGATGATGTCGGCCTCGGTGAAGCGGGTCATCATGCCCAGCAGCACCGATTTACCGACACCGGTACCGGCGAACAGGCCCAGACGCTGACCACGCCCGACCGTCAGCAAACCGTTGATGCAACGAATGCCGACATCCAGCGGTTCGTGAATCGGGTCGCGGTTGAGCGGGTTGATTGTCGGGCCGTCCATCGGCACCCAGTCTTCAGCCTTCATCCCGCCCTTGCCGTCCAGCGCCCGTCCGGCACCGTCGAGTACGCGACCGAGCATGCTCATGCCCATCGGCAGACGACCGGTTTCGGCCAGCGGCACCACACGGGCGCCCGGGGCGATGCCGGCGACGCTGCCGACCGGCATCAGGAAGACTTTGCTGCCAGAAAACCCCATGACTTCCGCTTCCACCTGGGACGGGTGATAGCTGTCGTCATTGATCACCAGGCAGCGTGTGCCCATGGCGGCGCGCAAGCCTTCGGCTTCGAGGGTGAGGCCGACCATGCGCAGCAGGCGGCCTTCGAGAATCGGCGCGCCAGCGATGTCAGTGGCGTCGGCATAGGTGCTGAGGCGCTTGGCGAAACTGGTGCGTTCAAGGCGCATCGGGGATGTCCGCGAGCGGCTCTTCAGGCGCAGCCGCCAGTTGGCTTTCTTCAGGAATGTCCAGACTCAGATCCGGCGCAGCCGGGTGCAGAGACTGTTCGTGCAATTGGTCAAACAGCTTGCCCATGACCTGGGTGATGCGGGTTTCAATGCTCGCGTCGATGCGGCTGTGCGCGGTTTCAACCCGGCAACCACCGGGCATCAGCGACTCGTCCTCGACGATGCGCCAGGTTTCCTCATGGCGTTCGCGCAAGGCCTTGGCCTGTTCGAAGTCCTGCGGATTGACGTACAGGCGCACGTTGTCCACGCCCAACGGCAGCAACTTGAGCGCGTCGCGCATGACGTGTTCGATCTGGCTGGAATCGATCGCCAGTTCGCGCTTGATCACCTGTCTGGTGATGTGTTGCACAAGGTCGACCAGCGACTTTTCGATCTGCGTGTCTTGCTCGGCAATCGGCTCGAACAAATGGGTCATCAGTTGCTCGAGGCTGGCCAGTTTCGCCGCCAGCGCCACTTCGGCTTCCTGACGCACCTTGAGCGTGGCGCTGTGAAAACCTTCCTTCTCACCGATGCCAAAGCCCTCGTTGTAGGCCTCCTGACGGATGCTTTCGAGTTCTTCCAGGGTCAGTGGCTGGACTTCCTCCAGCGGCACTTCTTCCATTTCCGGCGGTTCGGGCTCCGGCTCCGGCTCGGGTTCCGGTTTCGGCGGATCGAAGCTGGGCAGTGCCCAGGATTCGAAACCACGGACATCGCGGGCGCGGATCAGATCCGTCACTGACTCGTCATGCTTGTCCATGGGCTTAGATCATTTCCTCGCCGCCCTTGCCACCGAGCACGATTTCGCCGGCTTCGGCCATGCGACGGGCAATGGTGAGGATTTCTTTCTGCGCGGTTTCCACGTCGCTGACGCGCACCGGGCCTTTGGCTTCGAGGTCGTCGCGCAACAGTTCGGCGGCACGCTTGGACATGTTCTTGAAGATCTTCTCCTTGACGCCTTCGTCCGAACCCTTGAGGGCCAGCACCAGCACGTCGGAGGATACTTCGCGCAACAGCGCCTGGATGCCGCGGTCGTCGACGTCGGCGAGGTTGTTGAACACGAACATGAGGTCTTCGATCTGACCGGACAGGTCTTCGTCGACTTCGCGGATCGAGTCCATGAGCTGGCCTTCGATCGAGCTGTCGAGGAAGTTCATGATGTCCGCCGCACGCTTGATGCCACCCAGGGTGGTGCGCGAGGCATTCGAGTTGCCGGAGAACTGCTTCTCGAGAATCTGGTTCAGCTCTTTCAGCGCAGCCGGTTGCACGGTGTTCAGCGACGAAACACGCAGGATGATGTCCAGGCGCACCTTGTGGTCAAAGTTGCCGAGCACTTCACCGGCCTGATCCGGGTCGAGGTACGCGACGACGATGGCCTGGATCTGCGGGTGTTCGTAACGGATCACGTCGGCAACCGCGCGCGGCTCCATCCATTTCAGGCTGTCGAGGCCGCTGGTGTTGCCACCGAGCAGGATGCGGTCGATCAGGCCGTTGGCCTTGTCTTCGCCCAAGGCCTGGGTAAGCATTTTGCGCACGTAGTCGTCGGAACCGACGCCGAGGCTGGTCTGGTCGCCGACGATGTCGACGAACTCGCTCATGACCTGCTCGACCTGCTCGCGATGGACGTTGCCCATCTGAGCCATGGCCACACCCACCCGCTGAACCTCTTTCGGGCCCATGTGGCGCAGCACTTGCGCGGCATCGGTCGAACCCAGGGACAGCAGCAGAATTGCAGCTTTGTCGACCTTGTTCAGTTTGACGGTTGCGGCTCGGTTATCACTCATCTGCGTTAATCCACTCTTTCACGACCTGAGCCACGCGACCCGGATCCTCGGCCACCAAGCTCTTGATTGCATTCAGTTGTGCGTCGTACCCCTCGCTCGGGCTCGGCAACAGAATGCTCTGCGGACCACCGAGGCTCACGCGGTCGTTGGCCAGGTCGCCGTCCAGGCCGCCCATGCCACCGAGTTCCACGTCGCTGCCCAGACCGGCCAGCTCCTTGCCTTTGCCGCCGCCGGTGATGTTGTTCAACACCGGACGCAGCACACCAAACACCAGCACCAGGATGAACAACACACCCAGCACTTGTTTGACGATGTCCCAGAACCATGGCTGGGAGTAGAACGGAATATCGGCAACCACTTCACCGCGTTCGGCGGAGAACGGCATGTTGATCACGCTGACGCTGTCGCCACGGCTGGCATCGAAGCCGACCGCGTCCTGCACCAGGCGGGTGAAGCGCGCCAGTTCATCGGCGCTCCACGGTGCGCGGGTGGTTTCCCCGTTGGCTGCATTGACCTTGACCTGATCGTCGACCACTACCGACACCGACAGACGATTCAGGCGACCCTGCTGCTGCTTGGTGTGGCTGATGGAACGGTCGAGTTCGAAGTTCTTGGTGGATTGTTGACGCTTGTCCGCCGGGTACGGTGCGAGCATTGGCTGGCCGGTGGCCGGGTCCATGATCTGCTGACCGTTGGCATCCACCAGTGGCTGACCGGGCTGAATCATGCCGGTAGAGCCCTGCGCACCACCGGTGGTTTGCGGTGCCGAGGCCGGCGCCGGCGGCTGGTTGCTCAGCGCCCCCGGAACACCTTGCGGACCATTGCTGGCGGTGCGTTGCTCATTGACCGACTGCTCGCTGCGCAACGCCGGCTGGTCCGGGTTGAACTGCTCGGCGGTCGATTCGACGGCACTGAAATCGATGTCGGCCGAGACTTCAGCCTTGTAGCGATCGTTGCCCAGTACCGGCTGCAGAATGTTGTGCACGCGCTGGGTGAGCATGCTTTCCATGCGGCGGCTGTAATCGAACTGCTTGCCGGCCATGGTCATTTCGGAGTTCTCCGCCTGATCGGAGAGCAGATTGCCCTTCTGATCGACGACGGTGATCTGCGATTTGCTCAGTTCAGGCACGGACGTCGCCACCAGGTTGATGATCGCCACCACCTGACCCGGCTCCAGCGAACGTCCGGAGTACAACTCGACCAGAACCGAAGCGCTTGGCTTGCGCTCATCACGCACGAACACCGAGCTCTTCGGAATCGCCAGGTGCACGCGGGCGCCCTTGACGTTGTTCAGGCTGGAGATGGTGCGCGCCAGTTCGCCTTCGAGGCCGCGACGGTAACGGGTCGCTTCCATGAACTGGCTGGTGCCCAGACCCTGTTCCTTGTCGAGGATTTCGAAACCGATGTTGCCGTCGCTGGGAGTGACACCAGCGGCCGCGAGTTTCATCCGCGCACGGGACAGGTCGTCAGCCTTGACCAGCAAGGCGCCGGAGTTCGGCTCGACGGTGTAAGGGATGTCGGCGGAGGCCAGGGTATCCATGACCTGCTTGGCGTCCATGCCGGCAAGGCTGCCGTACAACGGACGGTAATCCGGCTGCTGCGACCACAGCACCACGGCAAAGCCAATCGCCACGCTCGCAGCCAGGCCGACCAACAGGCCCACCTGACGCAACATGGTCATCTCGGAGAGGTTTTCCAGAAAGGACAGGCCGAACAGCGGCGGTTTGCCGTCTATCGGGGTGGCCTTGGCCGGAACGTTATCGGCGACTGCTTCTGCCATGACTCAATCTCGTCCTTAAACCGGCATCTGCATGATGTCTTGATAAGCCTGAACCAGTTTGTTGCGCACCTGGGTCAGAGCCTGGAACGACACGCTGGCTTTCTGCGAGGCGATCATCACGTCGGTCAGGTCAACGCCGCTTTTGCCGATTTCAAATGCGTTGGCCAACTGAGTCGAGGCCTGCTGGGTATCGCTGACTTTGTTGATGGCCTGACCGAGCATGTCGGAAAAGCTGCTGCCTGCCAGTTCAGGGACGGCGGCAGTCGATTTCGGCGTGGCCATGGCGTCCATTTTCATGGCCTTCATGTCCATCATCAACCGATTAAATTCAATACCTTGGCTCATGGTCTACTCTCTTGGGCGGCCCGCAATTTTTTGACACTCACTCGGCGGGTACACAGGTATTAGCAACAAGGGTGCCAGCTATCGGGCAGCCTTTCAGAAAAGCACTTTCAAACATTCGCGCCAGCGCTCAGGTTGCGAACAGATAGCCTTCGACGTCCATCCCGGCATCGCGCATTTGCGCCAGCTTGTAGCGCAGGGTTCGCGGGCTGATACCGAGCTTTTCCGCGGCTTCCTTGCGCCGGCCGCGTTCGGTGCGCAGGGTATCGATGATCATCTGAAACTCCCGACGCCGCAGGTCATCGCCCAGCGCACCGGCGGATTCAGCCTCGACTTCGATCTCGCGCACCAGCGGCTGCACCGGCGCGACGGACGGCGCAGCACTGAACGTCACCGCGCCCGTCAGGCAGAAATCCTGCGGCTGGATCAAACCGCCCTGCTGCAGAATCAGCGCCCGTTGAATGGCGTTATCCAGCTCACGGACATTGCCCGGCCATGGGTAACCGATGAGGCAAGCCTTGGCTTCCGGCGACAGTTTCGCCGGTGCGTGCTTCATTTTATTGACGTGTTTGTTCAGCAACCGCTCGGCCAGCGGCAAGATATCGGCAGTGCGCTCGCGAAGTGGACGCCACGCCAGAGGGAAAACCGACAGACGGTAAAAAAGGTCTTCACGGAAGCGCCCCGCCGCCACTTCGCCGGCCAGATCACGGTTGGTGGTCGCGACCACGCGAATATCCAGCGCGATCGGCTTGCGCGCCCCCACACGCTCGACTTCACGCTCCTGCAGCACCCGCAGCAACTTGGCCTGCAGGCCCAGAGGCATCTCGGAAATCTCGTCGAGCAGAAGGGTGCCGCCATCGGCTTGTTCGAATTTGCCGGGCTGCGCCGCAATGGCGCCGGTGAACGAGCCCTTCTCGTGACCGAACAGCGTGGCCTCAAGCATGTTGTCGGGAATCGCCGCGCAGTTGATCGCGATGAACGGCTGGCTGGCACGATGGGATTGCTGATGAATGTAGCGCGCCAGCACTTCCTTGCCGGTGCCAGACTCGCCGGAGATCAATACCGTGGAATCACTGCGCGCTACCCGCGCCGCCAAGTCGAGCAGTTGCGCACTGGCCGGCTCGACCGCCACCGGCCCGTCGCTATCAGCGACGCTGATACAGCCCAACGCATGCCGCGAAACCAGGTCCAGCAGAGCCTTGGGCTCGAACGGCTTGACCAGATAATCCGCCGCTCCCTGGCGCATCGCATCGACCGCTCGCTCCACCGCGCCGTGTGCGGTCATCAGCAGCACCGGTAGTTGCGGCTGCCGGGCGCGCAACAGTCCAAGCAGTTGATGGCCGTCCATGCCGGGCATGTTGACGTCACTGACCACGAGACTGAACGCTTCGCGCTCGACCGCTTGCAACGCCTCTTCGGCGCTGCCGACGGCATGGTAGTCGTGGCCTGCCAGCAACAGCGTATCGGCCAGCGCTTCGCGCAACGAGCGGTCATCCTCGACCAGCAAAACCTTGATGCCCATGACGTTTACTCAGCTCCCTGTACAGCGGAAAACAGCGGCAGGATCACCTGCGCGCACGTGCCGCGCCCAACCCGCGAACGCAGCCGCAATTCTCCCTGATGTGCCCTCGCCACAGCCTTGACCACGGTCAGGCCGAGCCCGGTGCCGGTGACTTTTGTGGTAAAAAATGGCTCGCCGAGACGCTCGAGCACCACCGGATCTATACCGCTGCCGCTGTCGCTGACGCACAGGCGCAGGCTGTTGTCGCGGGTGTAGCAATGCACTTTCAGGCGCACGTTGCCGTCACTGGCCTGAATCGCGTTTTCGATCAGATTGAGAAGAGCCCCGACCAGCGTGTCGCGGTTGCACAGCAATTCGCCGGCATGACTGTCGCACTGCCAGCGAATAGGCAAGTCCTGCACATGGGTCAACGCTGCCGCTTGCAGCGACTGCATCAAGGCATTGGGGGTGATGCGGTCAGTCAACGGCAACTCGCCGCGGGCGAACACCAGCATGTCACGCACCTGATGCTCCAGCTCGTGCAGGCGCTCTTTGAGGCGTCCGGCAAAGCGCTGCTGGGTCGCGACCGGCAATTCCTGCTCAGTCAAATGACTGGCGTAGAGCAAAGCGGCGGACAACGGCGTGCGGATCTGATGGGCCAGCGAGGCGACCATGCGCCCCAGCGATGACAGACGCTCATGACGCGCCAGTTGATCTTGAAGGTGGCGGGTTTCTGTCAGATCGTTGAGCAGTACCAATTGCCCCGGCTCGGCATCCAGCGAGCGGGTGGCAATCGACAGTCGCCGACCGTTTTTCAGAGAGATTTCATGACCATCATCCTCGCGCGGGGCGAAGCATCGGGCGATCACGTGGCGCCACAATTCGCCTTCCAAAGGCAACCCCAACAACTCGATAGCCGCCGGATTGGCTTCGCGCACCATGCCGTGCCCGTCGATGACGATGACGCCACCGGGCAACAGATCAAGGAGGTTTTGCAGGCGGTTGGCCAAACGTTCTTTTTCGGCCAGCTCCTGCATGCGTTGAGCACTGACCACGGCCAACTCGCCCTTGAGCTCGGTGACCCGGGCTTCAAGCATGCTGTAGGAGTCGGTCAATTGACTGGACATCTGATTGAACAGCGCGAACGCCTGCTCAAGCCCCTGACGGCTCGCCTGCTCTACGGACGACGATTGCCCCTCGGCATTGGAGGCAGAAGACATCTGGGCGTGGGGCATTGTGTTCTCTCGCTTGGCTGACCGTCAGTTAAACGGAACGTTGCGAGGGACGTAGCAATACCCGTGCCTAAAAAAAACCGCTTATAAATGAAGACGTTGAAAAACAGGCGTCAATCATCCGCCTGTTCATCACCTTCGCGCCGGCTCATGCCGTACTTGCGCATCTTCTCCACCAGCGTGGTACGACGAATGCGCAGGCGTTCGGCGGCACGCGCCACAATGCCATTGGCATCGTCCAGTGCCTGCTGGATCAGGCCCTGCTCCAGACCACCGAGGTAGTCTTTGAGGTCCAGACCTTCCGGCGGCAGCAAAGCGTTGGCGGTGAAGTCCGGGGTATGACCGTTGATCGCCACGCGCTCTTCGAGATCGCTGCGCAGACTATCGACCATCTGCTCGTCTTCGTCGTCGACGTAGCGGAATTTCTTCGGCAACTCGACCACGCCGATGACCCCGTACGGATGCATGATCGCCATGCGCTCCACCAGGTTGGCCAGCTCGCGGACGTTGCCCGGCCAGCCGTGACGGCACAGCGACATGATCGCTGCCGAGTTGAAGCGGATCGAACCGCGCTTTTCGTGCTCCATGCGCGAGATCAGTTCGTTCATCAGCAGCGGGATGTCTTCGACGCGCTCACGCAACGGCGCCATCTCGATCGGGAACACATTCAGGCGATAGTAGAGATCTTCGCGGAAGGTGCCGATCTCGATCATGCTTTCGAGATTCTTGTGAGTCGCGGCAATGATGCGCACGTCGACGCTCTGAGTCTTGTTGCTGCCCACACGCTCGAAGGTACGCTCCTGCAGCACGCGCAACAGCTTGACCTGCATCGGCAGCGGCATGTCGCCGATTTCATCGAGGAACAGCGTACCGCCGTTGGCCAGTTCGAAACGCCCGGCCCGGCTGGTGATCGCGCCGGTGAAGGCGCCCTTCTCGTGCCCGAACAGTTCGCTTTCCAGCAGCTCTGCCGGGATCGCCCCGCAGTTGACTGGCACGAATGGCGCGTCGCGNTGGAGTGGTAATGCAGGTTGCGCGCAACCACTTCCTTGCCGGTGCCGGACTCGCCGAGGATCAGCACACTGGCGTCAGTATCGGCCACTTGCTGCATCATCTGACGGACATGCTGGATCGCCCGGCTGGTGCCGACGAGGCTGCGGAACAGGTTGGGTTCGCGATGACGGCCGCGCTCACGGGCCTGGTCGTACATCTCGCGATAGACCTGGGCACGGTGCAGGGAGTCGAGCAGTTTGCTGTAGCTGGGTGGCATTTCCAGCGTCGAAAGCACCCGGCGGCGCTGGTCTTCCGGCAGCTCGGCGGAAGAATTATCGCCCATCAGCAAAACCGGAAGGAACTCATCCCATGTCGAGAGTGTCTTTAACAAGCCCAACAGTGCACCCGGAGCATTTACCGTCCCGATCAGTACACAGATGACTTCACGACTTGATGACAAAGAGCCGACAGCCTGCTGCCAGTCATGGCTGCCGCAGGGTAAATTTTCTTCGCCGAGAAAATTTAAAATCACCGCCAGGTCGCGGCGGCGGACGCTATCGTCATCGATCAGCAGAATTTTGGTTTCACGCCACATGCAATAGCAACTTCCCTAGTCAACTCAATGCCCGAAAAATGGGGCAAGCGAGACGCTTGCAGGACACCTTGTGCCTGTAGACGCCTGAAATCTGAAAACAGCCACTAGTTAAGTCAAAAAACCGTGCACAGTCAAATTTATGGCGCACATGTCTGGATTAACTGGGGGTTAATTAACCAAACAGATGGTAAACCTTTGCCGCCTTTTGCGCTTGGGTGATCTGCGACATCTCGTTGGCTATCGCCTGCCGCTCACCCATCGCCGCCTCCAGAAGCTCCTTGTAGACGTGGAGCAGCTCCTCAAGGTTATTGCGCAAGGCCTCCTCATCCAGCGAGGCCTCGACCATGACGTCTTCCATGCAGGATCGGCAAGCCAGATCCAGCTCGCCAATGGCTTCCCAGTTGCGTTCAGCCAGCGCACTGACCAGCGCTTCACGGGTGTCGGCGATTCGCTGCAATACAAGACTCATGGTGCTCTCCTTCAAAACTGCGGAGCAGGCTCGGGGGCGATGGCATCCCAGCCTTCTTTGACCGTGCTCAGCAAGCCGGCGACCTCATCGAGAATGCGCGGATCGCTGTTGATGTTGGCCTCGGCGAGGCGCTTCATCATGTAGATGTACAGCCCGTCCAGATCGGCCAGTTCATCGGCACACTTTTCCAGGTCCAGACCTTCGCGCAGACCGCTGACAATGCCAATGGCCTTGCTGATCGAGGTGCACTTGCCAGGAATGTCCTTGCGCTCGATGGCACCCTTGGCCTGAGCGATGCGGGCCAGCCCGCCTTCCATCAACATTTGTACCAGACGGTGCGGGCTCGCCTCGGAGGTCTGGGCGTGCGCGCCGACTTTCTGATATTGCCGAAGGGCTAACATTGGATTCATGTTCTACCTCATTGCCACAATGACTCGTATAACCAGTGTATCGCCAACGAATCACAGAACTTTAGATCAAAAGACAAAAACCCGGCGCACGCCGATAAAGCGTAGCCGGGTTTTTGTCGTTCTTGCGGGTTACTTCGCGGATTGCTGAGCGTTCAGCGAGCTGAAGAACGACGTGATGTTACTGGCCGTCGCTTTCATCTGCCCTACCAGCAAGTCCATGGCGTTGTACTTGGCCGTCAACGTCTTGGTCAGGTTGGCCACACGCAAATCCAGCGCCAATTGCTGACTGGTCAGGCTCTTGGTGTTGTTGTTCAGGATGGACATGCGCTGATCAAGCAGGCCTACGGCAGTAGGTGCGCTACCGGCAGGTGCCTTCAGATACGGATCCACCGCCTTGTTCATGCGCGCCAGCAGACCGTTGGTATCGTTAGTCCCGGTGAACATCTGCTGCACCTGGCCAGCCTTCCCGGGCTGAGCCATGGTTTTGGTGAACGCAGCAGTATCAAACGTCAGGTTGCCGGTGTTGCGATCGGTCATCACACCGATCTCCGACAGATAGGACAAAGAACCCTCTGCACCAGCACCAGGAGCTGTCAACTGGCCACGAATGTCGGAGATCAGCGAGCGCGGCAACGAGTCACCGGTAAAAGCGGCCTGCACCGTCAGCTTGCCATCGGCGTCCGGTGTCGCCTTGGACAGGGTGTCGATGGTGGTCTTCAGGGTGTTGTAGGCGTCAACAAACGCCTGAACCGAAGCCTGCAGCCCTTTGGTGTTGGTATCGACGCTGACAACGGTCGGCGTGGCAACGCCACCAACGACAGGGCTGACAGTGGTCAGATTCAGGGTCAGGCCGCTGATTGCACCACTGACCGTGTTACTTTTGCTGGAAACCTGCAGGCCGTCGATGGTCACCTTGGCATCTTGTGCAAGGCCATTGACGTTGCCCGAGGCGCCTGCCGCCGGATTAGTACCCATCGACTGAGTACCGTCGATCTCCAGACCGGCGATCCCGCTGACAGAGAGATCGGTACCCGCGCCAGTCTTGTTGGAGCTGATCACCAGGCGCGAAGCACCACTGCTGTCAGTCACGATGTTGGCAGAAATGCCATTGGCGCCCTGAGCCGTGTTGATCGCATCACGCGTGCTCTGCAAGGTCGCATTGGCCGGGATCGTGACATTGTAATCAGTGCCATTCTGACTGATTTTCAGGGTACCACTCGGAATGGCACTGGCAGCACCGCCGGCGAAAGAAGCGCTGGCAACTTTCGAGCCAGTGGCCAATTGGTTGACAACAACGTTGTAAGTCCCCGACACCGCGGTGTTATCGGAGGTGGCGCCGAGAATCGCTGTGTTGCTCGAGGTCGCCGTGAAGCCGGCAAATGCCGGGTTGGTCTTGCTGCCCAGGTTGGTCATCGCCGTCTGGTACGCGGTCAGCGCACTTTTCAACGTGCCGACACCGGAAATCTTCAGGGTATTGGTCTTGGTCGCGGAATCGATCTGCGTCTGTTTCGGCGACTTGTCGGCGTTGACCAGCGCGGTCACGATCGCGCCGATGTCCAGGCCGGAACCCAGTCCGGAACCCGGTAGAATTGGACTTGCCATGTGCATCTCCCTTCAGATTGTTGCCAGACTTTTGACCCATCCAGGCGTCATTCAAGAAAGACAAACACTATTCATGCCAGCTATCAGACTTTGGCGTCGAACAACACATGGCTTGCGTTGGCGAGGCTGTCTGCGAGCTTGAGTGCTTCGGCGGAGGGGATCTGGCGTACGACCTCACCCGTCTCGCTTGCGATCACCTTGACGATGACCTTGCCAGAGTGCTCGTCGATCGAGAACTCCAGGTTACGCTTGATCGATTGAACGAACTTCTCGATCTCTTGCACGGCCAGCTTCAACTTGGCGTCATCCGTTTGCTGACTTTTCCTGTCAGCGACCGGAGCGTCGGCCGATGCAACTTTTGGCGTCTCCGACGGCTTGTCAGCAACAGGTGTCGCTGGCTTGGGAGCCGGATAAGACACGTTAAGCTTTACGCTCATGTCCATGCTCATCACCTCCTAACGTAAAAAAGCGAGAGAGCGCGACCAGCGCACCCTCCCGCCCAAACTCATTCCGAATTACTGAAGCAGCTTCAGTACAGCGGAAGGCAGTTGGTTGGCTTGAGCCAGAACAGAGGTCGAAGCCTGTTGCAGGGTTTGCTGCTTGGTCAGGTTAGCAGTCTCTGCGGCGAAGTCGGTATCTTGTACGCGACCTTGTGCAGCAGTGGTGTTCTCGGTGATGTTCTGCAAGTTCTGGATGGTGCTGGTCAGACGGTTTTGCGAAGCACCCAGGCTGGCACGAGTTGCACCGATTGCAGCGATAGCGGCGTCGATTGCAGTGATCGCGTTGTCGATGTTCTGCGAAGCAGAACCAGCGCCAGTACCGGTGGTACCGGTCAGAACTACAGTACCGCTACCTACGGACAGGCTGACGGCGTCGAACTTGGAGCTCAGTACCAGGTCGATGTGGTTAGCCGAACCGGTGTTTGCGCCAACTTGCAGGGTCACAGTACCAGCCGAACCGTCCAGCAGGTTTTTGCCGTTCAGGTTGGTAGCAGCCGAGATACGGGTGATTTCGTCAGACATCTGAGCGAATTCAGCGTTGGTTGCGGTCTGGTCAGCAGTGCCGTTGGTGCCGTTACGTGCTTTAACAGCCAGTTCACGCATACGCTGCAGGATGTCGGTCGAAGCTTGCAGAGCGCCTTCAGCGGTCTGAGCAACGGAGATACCGTCGTTGGCGTTCTGGATGGCTTGGGTGTTACCACGGATCTGCGAAGACATACGGTTCGAGATCTGCAGGCCAGCAGCGTCGTCTTTAGCGCTGTTGATTTTCAGGCCGGAAGACAGGCGCTGCATCGAAGTCGACAGAGCGTCGGAAGCGCGGTTCAGGTTCTTTTGAACGTTCAGCGACGTGGTGTTGGTGTTTACTGTTAAAGCCATGACGAATTCCTCGTTGGTTGGGTACTGCGGCTTCCGGCCCTGGCAACCGCCTGGAATGGCCTAGAGAACCTTCGTAATAGTTATCGTCGGGTTGGCAGGTTGCTTGAGGGCTTTTTGAAAAAAATTTGCCATCACCCTGCCACCCCCGAGAAAACAAGGGCTTAGCGCCCCCACCTGCGAAAAAATGACGCCATAAAACCGACCCGCACGCAAAGCCGCGGGCCAGTGCGGTCGGTCAGTTTGACGATCGTGCTTTTTGCAACACTTCGATCAACTCGTACTCCATCCAGTCAGCCAGGCCCAACCAGTCCTGACGCTCCTGACAGTCGAACATCTGCGTGAGTACCAAGGCCCAGTCCTGCTGTACCGTCGCCGGCGCGGACATCAGCAACTGCTGCGCGCCCTCGAACACCTCGACCATATCCAGCGCCGCCTCAACGTCACGCCCCAGACGAAACAACCCGGCGCACTGACGGCACTCGTCGACGCACTGCTCAATCGTCGTCATTGCACAAACTCCTGATTGAACTGTGTCCCGGCGATCAGTGCGCCTGCCCGACTGCTGTTGAAGAACTGCACCTGCGGATGCGCGGCGATATAGCGCTCCAGCACACACAGATAGCCGCGAAAGTTCAGCTGGGTGCTGACCCGCCGGCCATGGCCGTCCTGCACCCAATGCCGCGCCTGATCGACCCCCGGCCCCAGATCACCGTCATTCCAGCCGGCATGGGTCTTGTTCATCGGGAAGGCGAAGTCGGCGCCGAACAGGGTAATGCGCGATGCACCCATCTTTACTGCCAGATCCACCGCCGGATGAATCACGCTGCCACCGACATGCAGTTGTCCGCGCGGGTATTGCTCGCGCAACGCGGCGTAAACCGGGCTAGCCGAGTAACCGCCGTAGCGTTTGCCCTTCCACGCGGTCAACACCGCAGGATCGCTCATGGGCAGATACACCAGCGGGATGCCAGCGGAGTCCTCGAACGGCAGATGCCGGAAGCTGATGCGCTGATCAATGGTGACCACCAGATCCGGGACGATCCCGTGCTCACGCAATGGCCGGTAAGCGGTATCCACACACATCAACAACGGACGTTCAGCCTGCGCGCGCACCGCCGCCAGACGCTGGAAATGTCCTTCGAGCGTCGGCCCGGTGCCAATCACATAGACTTCCCGGCCACTGGCCGTGCCGAACAACTGCGCCACATCATCATCGCCCAGCAACACCGGCAAACAGTCCTGCAGACGCTGCTGAATGAACGGCAAATGTGGATCGAATTCACGATTGTTGAAGCTCAAGTGCACTTCGCTGACCAGCCGATCGCGGATCTTCGCGTTGAAGTCATCGGCCAGCAGCACCTCCGCCGGCAACGCGAAAAACGGTGTGCAGATGTCTGACAGATCACCGGCATAGAACAGCTGCACACGCGGATCTTCCAGCCATTGGCGTTGATCGAGCAGTTGCAGCACCAGGGCGAACAACGCGCCATTGAGTATATGCACGTACAACCGCTCAAGTCCGGCGCGCTCCAGCAGCACCGTTGGCAGATCACCGAGACCCGTGCCATACACATGCAGCTGCGGTTTTTCCGCCAGGCTGGCCGCCTGGATGCGGGCTTCATGGATGCGGTCGTGGCGACTGGTCAGTTGAATGCCATTGACGCTGAGCGTCGAGCCCAAGCCCCGCACCAGCTCGGCCTGAAGAGCTGAACTGTCTTCCGCCATCAGCCGCTCGAACAACGCCGGCCAGCGTTGCTGGATGACCTGGGCGTTGGGTTGGAAAAACTCGCTCATGCCGCCTAGCGCTCCATTCAGGCAAAAAAAATAGCGTTCAAGGGTAACCTTGAACGCTATTTTTGTATCCGCCGTTTTTGACCGACTCAAGGACGATAGATGATCGCCGAGCCCCACGACAGACCGACACCGAAACCGCTCAGGGCAATGCGCTGCCAGTCGGAATCGAGTACGTGTTTTTCCAGCAGCAGCGGGATGCTCGACGACACGGTATTGCCGGTCTCGACCATATCCTTGATGAACTTCTCCGGCTCGCCTTCGAAACGCCGGGCCACCGCATCGACAATCGCCGCACTGCCCTGGTGAATGCAGAAGGCGTCGATGTCGTCAGCCTTGAGGCCGGAGTCGTCGAGCAATTCGTGCAAGTGCGCCGGGACTTTGAGCAGCGCGAAGTTGAACACCTGACGGCCGTTCATGAAGAACACGCCATCGGTGACTTTCAGGTGTGGCGCGCCGGAACCGTCGGTGCCGAACTTGGCCTTGCCCAACGCCCAGGCCGGGTCTTCGCCCATCCAGGTCGCCGTGGCGGCATCGCCGAAGAGCATGGTGGTGTTGCGGTCTTCCGGGTCGACGATTTTCGAATACGGGTCAGCGGTGATCAGCAGGCCGTTCTTCAGGCCGGCGGCTTCCATGAAGCCCTTGATCGCGTAAATGCCGTAGACGTAACCGGAGCAGCCCAGGGAAATGTCGAACGCCGCAACACTTGTCGGCAGACCGAGTTTGTCCTGGACAATCGCAGCGGTGTGCGGCAGACCTTCTTCGTCACCGTTCTGGGTGACGACGATCAACGCGTCGATTGATTCACGTTTCAATTCAGGGTTGCTGGCAAACAGCGCATTGGCCGCTTCCACGCACAGATCGGAGGTTTCCTGTTCAGCATCTTTGCGCGGCAGGAAGGCCGAACCGATTTTGCCAAGGATGAATTCTTCATCCTTCTCGAATTTTGCACCTTGTGCGTAATTGTCCACGCCGGCTACAGGAACGTAGCTCGCAATGCTTTTTATGCCAATCATTACGGCTTCCCAATAAAAAACAGCCCAAAACCACCGCTCGCAAGGATTCGAGGGGCGCCGACAAACAGAAAACGGCCGCCACAACGGGCAGCCACGGGGAGCGCAAAGGGCTATCACTGGAACCGAATACACGGCCAGGCGCCATCTCCCCGGTCAATACAATACAGTGAAGATGCGCGTTATGACTCGCAGGTCACGCTATTTTGCCGAATCGGTGGCAGATCGGGTTATTCGACCAACGACCAGTCCAGCGGCGTGCCGCGTTTGATCGCCTGACGAGCGCGGCGACCGAGGACGGCATCGGTGTGCTTGGGCGGCAGACCGAGACCAGGGCGAATGGCGCGCAGATTGTCCCCGGAAAAGGGCTCACCGGCCGCCATGTCGGCAGTGACGTACAGCGAGCGGCGATAGACCAGCGACTTGCGCTCGGCCTCGGTGACGCCGTAATGCACCTGGCCCATGGCTTGCCAGGCGCGTTCGGTTTCGACCACCAGACTGGCCAGCTCCGCAGGCTCCAGCGAGAAACTGGCGTCGACGCCACCTGCCGAACGGTCGAGGGTAAAGTGCTTTTCCACCACCGTTGCCCCGAGTGCCACGGCGGCCACGGACACACCCACGCCCATGGAGTGATCGGACAGCCCGACTTCACAACCGAACAGTTCACGCAGATGCGGGATCGTGCGCACGTTGCTGTTGAGCGGCGTTGCCGGGTAAGTGCTGGTGCACTTGAGCAGCACCAGATCCTTGCATCCCGCCTCGCGGGCGGCGCGCACGGTTTCGTCGAGCTCGGCGATGCTGGCCATGCCGGTGGAGATGATCAGCGGTTTGCCGGTCGCCGCCACACGACGGATCAACGGCAGGTCGGTGTTTTCGAAACTGGCGATCTTGTATGCCGGCACGTCGAGGCTTTCGAGAAAGTCCACCGCCGTGTCATCGAACGGCGTCGAGAACGCGAGCATGCCCAGTTCTTTGGCCCGAGCGAAAATCGGCGCGTGCCACTCCCACGGGGTGTGGGCCTTCTCATACAGGTCGTACAGCGAAGTACCCGCCCACAGGCTATTCGGGTCTTTGATGAAAAACTCGCCCTCGGCCAGATCCAGGGTCATGGTCTGCGCGGTGTACGTCTGCAGCTTCAAGGCATGCGCCCCAGCCTTGGCGGCGGCTTCGACAATCTGCAGCGCCAGCTCCAGCGACTGGTTATGGTTGCCGCTCATCTCGGCAATGATGAACGGCGGCGCATCGGCACCGATCAGACACTCTCCAATCTTGAAACTACTCATCGCGGTGATCCTTCAAAACCTTAGTGAACGCGCAGGCACTCTGGGTGAATCCGGCGTCACGAAACACATTCAAAGACGGACGATTGCCCGGCAGCACCTGAGCGGTAATGGCGGTCATCTGCGGCCAGTGCTCGCGGACGAACACCTCACCTCGCGCCAGCAGCGCCCTGCCCCAGCCCAGACCAAAACGCCCGCGCAGCAGATACAGCGACACTTCAGCCTCGAATCCACGCAAGTCATAACGCAAGACGCCGACCGGGCCGTCATCGGCCTCGGCAATCAACAGCAGACGCTGCGGGTTGCGCAGGCTCGCCGTCAGCCAGTTCAGGTGCTGCGGCCATTCGATTGCAGCCGTGTCCAGTGACCAGCGCCGCACAGCCTCGGCATTGCGCCCGTCGAACAGCAATTGCGCATCATCGAGGGTCGCCGGGCGCAGCGTGAGCACGGCTCCGGCCAGCGCTGCCGCCACGCGCAACGCACCGCGCCCATCGACCAGTTGCCGTGAACGCTCGGCCAGACTCTGGCGCAGATAGACATTGTCGACGACAAAACCGATGGCGTCGCGCAGTTGTTCGACGCTGACCTGCTCGCGAGCACCCATGAACACATGCGCCCCCGCCGCCGCCATCACTTCGCCGTTGGCCTGCTGATTGTTCGATACCGCGATGCAGAGGGTCGGCAGGCCCAGCGCCGCGCGCTCCCAACTGGTGCCGCCACCGGCGCCGATAAACAGATCGGCCGCGGTCATGCGCTGCTGGAAATCGCTGACGAAACTGTGCAGGCGCCAATGCGGCCGTGTTGCGGCCAGTGCCTGCATTTGCGCCCACGCCGGGTTGTCTGCACCGGAGACGAAATCCACTTCCAGTTCGGTGAAGTCCTTCAGCGCCAACATCGCGTGATGGGTCTGCATCGCCGCATCGAAACCACCGAAATTCACCAGCACCCGCCGCGCCTTGGGCTTGATCGCAATGGCCGGGCAGACGAACTCTTCGCGCAACATGGCGTAGCGCGGGCCGAGCAAGGTACGGCAGCCTTCGGGCAGCAGCGGCGCATAGTTTGCGCTGAGACCGGACAGGTTCTGATTGAGCAGCAGATCAACGCTGTAACGGCGAGTGGCGAGATCGTCTAC
This sequence comes from Pseudomonas sp. 22189, assembly GCF_052045635.1. Classification (NCBI taxonomy): domain Bacteria; kingdom Pseudomonadati; phylum Pseudomonadota; class Gammaproteobacteria; order Pseudomonadales; family Pseudomonadaceae; genus Pseudomonas; species Pseudomonas sp. 22189. The sequence continues at coordinate 64,294 of NZ_JBQEPG010000014.1, read as the reverse complement.
TGCCGCGATCCGAGGTGCCCAACGGCGCGCTGCGGTTTGCCAGTGATGATCGAGGCCGTAGTGGTCGGCGATGATCCAGTCGAATGCGGCGTGACCTGCCAGCAAGGCGTCCAGCGCCTCGATGTCTGCCTGCCACGGCAGCATCGATTCGATGGCTTGCTGCGGGTCTTCGTCGGGGTAGAAGTCCGGCAAGGCGAAGGTCTCGAAACCTTCGGCAGCCAAGGCATCGAGCCGATGCCCGGGCAACCGCCGACAGGCAAACGCGACATGACTGCCTTGCTTGCGCAGCACCCGCGCCAGCGTCAGGCAACGGGCAATGTGGCCACTGCCGATGGTCGGCGAAGCGTCAGCGCGGATCAGCACTCTCATTGCAGTTCTCCGCCGGCCTTGAGCGCGGCGTAGAGGTATTCGGCGCGTTTCCAGTCTTGCAGCGTGTCGATGTCCTGCACCAGATGTCGCGGCAGAATCACCGGCAGACTCACGGACGAATACAACACTTCACCGCGCAACCACGCTTCGCTGCGGCCCCAGTAGAACTGGCCGGCGTCCTGAAAGGCTTCGGGCAGATCCTGCGAGCGGGTTTGGCGGAATTCCGGGTACAACGCGGTCAATGCGCCCTGCCCGTCCAGCGTCAGCGCCCGCTGCACGGGGAAACCAAAGCTGCACACCGAAAAAGCAAACGACTTCTGCGGATGCTGCTGCAACAACTCGAATCCCTCGCGCAGAAATCGCGCCTGCAACAACGGCGCCGTGGCGTACACGCAGCAGGCGTAATCGAAGGCTGGCAGTTGCTGCAAGGCATGTACGATCACCGCAGCGGTGCCGGTGAAATCATCCGCCAGTTCAGCCGGGCGCAGGAACGGCACTTGCGCACCGTGAGCCAGCGCCAGCTCGGCAATTTCCGCGTCATCGGTACTGACCACCACCTGTTCGAACAGGCCACTGTCAAGCGCCGTTCGGATCGAGCGGACAATCATCGGCACGCCGTCGAACGTCAGCAGATTCTTGCGCGGGATGCGCTTGCTGCCACCACGGGCCGGGATGATTGCGACGCTGTTCAAGGACGTTTTTCCAGCAGGAACCAGGTGATGTCGTCCACCGGGAATTGCGGGTCACGGTGATAACCAAAGCCGTAATCGAGCAATTGCAGATCGGCATAACGATCAAGCATTTCCCCGGCGAAATCGCGCTTGAACAGCTTGCCGCTGTTGCCGCGATAGGACACTTCCACCGGCACCGGGTTGTAGTACTCGGCGATCAGGATGTAGCGCTGGCTCAACGCATACAACTGCGCATAGGCAGTCGGCAGCAGCTCCGGCGCCAGATGGATCAGCACGCCTTTGCTCAGGGTCAGGTCGTAACTGCGCTCGCGCGGAAAGTCGAACAGCGAGCCGTGCCAGATCTGCGCGATGCCCAGTGCCCGCGCCTGCGCGCAGGCGCTTTCATTGATCTCGACGCCGAACAATTCACTGTGCGGCAGCAGTTGACGCAGCGCCTGCAGGTTGTTGCCGGCATTGGTGCCCAGCTCAACCACACTGTCGATGCGCCCGGCGCGGCTCAGGGCCTTGGCGAATAACGCCAGGTTGGCCGCGACCAGCGGCTGACCGACGTTACGATCGACGTACTGGTTGCCGAAATCGCCCTGCCAGAATTTTTCCTGCTCACTCAGATCACGCATTGCACAGTCTCATTCGCCGCCGCAGCGGGGTTTATTCGGTCAGCCGGCGCAATTGCTCGACCACATGATCCTGCTGCTCATCACTGAGCAGCGGATACAGCGGCAGGCTGATCGCCTCGGCGTAATAACGCTCGGCTTCGGGGAAGTCGCCTTCGGCAAAACCCAGGTCGCGATAGTACGGCTGCAAATGCACAGGAATATAGTGCAGGTTCACGCCGATACCGGCGGCACGCAAGCCTTCGAACACCTGACGATGGGTCAGGCCGATGCGTTCGGTCTGCAGGCGCACCACGTACAGGTGCCACGCCGATTCCGCCTCCGGCTGCGCGCTGGGCAAGGTCAGTGGCAGGTAGGCCAGCAACCGGTCGTAACGCGCCGCCAGTTCGCGGCGACGGGCGATAAACCCGTCCAGTTTGGCCAGTTGCGACAGACCCAGCGCCGCTTGCAAATCGGTGATCCGGTAATTGAAGCCCAGCTCGATCTGCTGGTAATACCACGGGCCGTGGCTGGGTTCGCTCATCTGCTGCGGATCGCGGGTCATGCCATGGCTGCGCAAGCGTTGCAGGCGCTCCGCCAGTTGCGGGCGATTGGTCAGGACCATGCCGCCTTCGGCACTGGTGATGATCTTCACCGGGTGGAAACTGAACACGGTCATCGCCGCAAACTCCCCGCAACCCACCGGACGCCCGGCGTAGCTGGCGCCCACCGCGTGCGAGGCGTCTTCGATCACCGTGAAGTTGTAGCGCTCGGCCAGTTCGGCAATCTTGCGCAGGTCGCAGCTCTGCCCAGAGAACGCCACCGCCACCAACACTTTCGGCAGTGTGCCGTCCTGCTCGGCCTGATCGAGCTTCGCGGCGAGAGCATAAGCATCGAGGTTCCAGGTCAGCGGATCGATGTCGACGAAATCCACCTCGGCGCCGCAATAGCGCCCGCAGTTGGCTGAGGCCAGAAAAGTGTTCGGCGAGGTCCACAAACGGTCGCCCGGGCCCAGGCCGGCAGCGAGGCAAGCGATGTGCAGCGCCGCCGTGGCGTTGCACACCGCCACGGCGAAGTCGGCCTGGCAGCGTGCAGCCATTGCCTGCTCGAAACGCTCGATGGTCGGGCCCTGAGTCAACCAGTCCGATTGCAAAACCTCGACCACTGCATCGATGTCCGCCTGATCAACGCTCTGCCGACCGTAGGGAATCATGCCGACAACTTCGCGTGCAGCTCGGCGATCTGCCCGACCGTGAGGTAGTGCGGATTGGTGTCGGAGCGGTATTCGAAATCTTCACTCACCGGCCGGCCATGTTCGCCAAGCTTGTCGATGGAGAAATCGACATCGACGCTGGTAAAGCGGATGGAAGGCTGGATGGTGTAGTGATCCTCGAATTCCAGGGTCATCCGCGCATCGTCCAGCGGCACCATCAGTTCATGCAGTTTTTCCCCGGGACGAATACCGACGTTCTTGTGCGGCAGATGCTCGGCCATGCCTCGCGCCAGATCGACGATGCGGATCGACGGGATCTTCGGCACGAACACTTCGCCGCCGTGCATCCGCGCAAAGCTATCGAGGACAAACTGCACGCCGTGATCGAGGGTGATCCAGAAGCGCGTCATACGCTCGTCGGTGATCGGCAGCTCCTGCGCACCGTCGGCAATCAGCTTGCTGAAGAACGGCACCACCGAACCCCGCGAGCCCGCCACGTTGCCGTAGCGCACCACGGCAAAACGCGTTTGTTGTTCGCCGGCAATGTTGTTGGCGGCGACGAACAACTTGTCCGAGAGCAGCTTGGTCGCGCCGTACAGGTTGATCGGGCTGGCGGCCTTGTCGGTGGACAGCGCGACGACTTTCTTCACGCCATTGTCGATGGCGGCGGCGATGATGTTCTCCGCACCATTGACGTTGGTGCGGATGCACTCGGTCGGGTTGTACTCCGCCGCCGGCACCTGCTTGAGCGCCGCCGCGTGCACCACGTAGTCGATGCCGCGCATGGCCTGCCGCAGACGGTCGGCGTCGCGTACGTCACCGAGAAAGTAGCGCATGCACGGCGCGTTGAACGTCTGCTGCATTTCGTACTGCTTGAGCTCATCGCGGGAGAACACCACCACGCGCTTGGGCTGGTATTGCTCAAGCAGACGGGCGATGAATTTGCGCCCGAACGAGCCGGTGCCGCCAGAGATGAAGATCGATTTACCGTTGAACATGTGCTGATTCCTGTTGCTTGTCCGACGGACTCAAGCGAGTAACTGCGACCAGTCCAGCGACGCACTGTCGTTCAGACCATACCCTTTGCCGCTCAGGCTCAGGTTGGCGTTGTACGCCTGATCCTGAGCGAACGCGGCGGCCCATTTTTCCTGTAGCGCGGCCAGTGCCCGGGGTGCCTGGGCAATCGCGCCTTGATGCAGGACCTGCACCGATGGCGTCCATACCGTGAGGTAACCGGCCTGAGCGGCTTTCAGACACAGATCGACATCGTTGAAAGCGTCGCCGAATGTGCTGTCGTCCAGACCACCCAGCGCTTCAAACAGTTCTTTGCGCACCATCAGGCACACGTTCGATACCGCCGAGCAGTTCTGCTCCACCGACAACCGGTACAGATAGCCGTCGGCATCATGTTTCTCACCGACGAACGCCGAACCCACCCCGCCATTCATACCGAGGATCAGCCCGGCCTGGCTGAGTTTGCCGTCGCGATCGACCAGCTTCGGCCCAACCACGCCGATTTCCGGACGCAGGGCATGGTTGAGCAGCGAGTCCAGCCAGTTCGGGTTGACCACTTCCGCGTCGGCCGCGAGCAATACCAGATACTCGCCCTGCGCCTGGCGGCTGGCAGCGTTGAGCAATGCCGGTACGCTCAGCGATTGCTCGGCACGCAGCACCTGGACTTTCGGATGCTGGTAAGTACCCAGCCAGTCGTTGACCTGGGCTGACTGCGTGGCCGTGGTGGCGATCAGGATCTCGTAATGGTAATAACGGGTGCGCAGCTGCACCCCTTCGAGACAGCGTTGCAAGGCTGGCAGGTCATCGCCGGCCGGAATCACGATCGATACCAGGGGACGATCACTGTGGTGGTAATCGATCTGATAAATGCCCGGCACCGCCGAGGTGACCTTGGCCTTGTAACCGCGATTGCCCAGGTGGCGCAACAGCGCCAGACGCTCATGCGCGTTTTCTTCCAGCGACGCGGCTTCGGTGATCAGCAGCGGTTCGTCGAGGTGGGCCAGGCTGTTCAAACCGTGCTCTTCGATGATGCGCAGCAGCACGTCAAATTCCAGCGCCTTGTTGAAATCGGCGCGGTAGCCACCCACCTCGACCAACGTGTCACGGCGCACCAGCCAGTGCCGTGCCATCAGCCCCGGCAGGCTCAAGAGCAGATCGAGGTTGAAGCCGGGACGGAACACATCCACCAGCGCGCCCTTCTCCCCGCGCTGGATCTCGTCGGTGGAAACGGCACGGCAATCGCCCGCGGACATCAACTCCAGACTGGCGCGCAACAAACCACTGGCGGTGAACTCATCGCCCGCCTCAGCCAGCAGCACCCAGTCGCACGGCGACTGACTGGCACTCTGATTGAGTTTGTCGACCAGGTTGGCCGGCGTAACCCGGACAAAGTGCAAAGTGTTCTGCGCCGTGGTAGCCGCCGGTGCTTCGCCGGTGGTGAACACGACAATTCTGAAAGCCTTGCATTGACCTTCAAGCAAACTGTCGAGGCTGACCTGCAACTTGTCGATGTCGTTGTCCAGATCCAGCAGGAAAATGCCGAACTGCGGGCCACCGCCGTTGACCGACAGGTGCTCGGCAATCGATGCCAACTGAGCGCCATCGGCCTGACGCGAATCCAGCCACTTGAGCAGTCGACCCGACTGCGTCTGGTCGAATACCTGATGATGGTCTTCCACCGTCAACGCATCGAGACGAGCATTCCAGTCGCGCATGTTCTGCGCTTCTTCGTCCTCGCCGGCCAGTTCCAGCTGTTGCGCCAGACGCTTGACCACGGTGCGGTTGAACGCATTCAGGTCGTGCGCCTGCCACAAACGATCCAGAACACTTTCCGGGGTATCGTTGTTGCGCGCCTGCAGCAAGTGCGCCTGACGGGTCCACACACCCTCCAGGTCCCGCAGTTGAATGCGCCCGGCGGGCATGGCGTGCAGCATGAATTCGAACTGTTCGAGACGATCGAAAAATGGCTGGTTGTAGAACGGCATCTCGACGTACTGCAAAGGCCCGAACCGCCGGTCAGGCCTCTTGAGCGACTGATTCCAGGTGGACTGGATAATCAGCTCCGCCGTGAGTGCCCTGCCGCTTTGCAGACTGTCAACCATCGCCTCGAAGCTCTGCAGGGCAAACGCCTTCCCCTCTTGCGCATCAAGATCCTTGATGCCGGTGGGCAGTGAGGCAAGGAACTCGGCAAAGGCTTCACGCTCGGCGACCGATTTGGCATCAACATAGGTCAGCGAGTGATACACCTCGGTGCTGTGCTCGGAATTGCCATAGTTGATCTCGCGCACCACATAGGGCATCGGCAGAATCCGCGCCTTGGCACTCGCCAGCAGGAAGTACACGTGGCCGATTTCCTGCCACTGGAAATTGGTCCCCGCCGGCAATGCCGAGTGCCAGGTTTTCATCAGATCAGTACGGGTCACCGCATAAAACGGCGGGATGTACTGACTCATGTAGTCGATAACCCGATCCTGAGCCCGCTCGGACGCATAGTCTTCCTGGACTTTCTTGTCGCGGCGGTAATAGCTCACTCCACCCGACAGCGTCAGGTACATCAGGCAATAGCCGTGGCACATGCCATAGTCCGGATTCGCCTGAAGGAAACCGACGGACTCGGCCAGCGAATCATGCAGGATGAAATCGTCGTCAGCCGCCAGCACCATGTACGGCGTGGTCAGTCGCTCTACACCGTACGCCAGTTTGGCCTGCATACCCCAGTAGGCGAACTGCGGCACGTGATGGTAATCGACGGCGGAAAAATCCCCTTCCGGCCGCTCGGGTGTGGAATCCAGCACCATGATCCGGCAGGGCAAGCTGCTGTAATACTTCACCGCCCGACGCAGGAACGCCGGCCGATTATGAGTAATCAGCACCACGGTCAACAGCTCGTTGAGCGGTAGCGTCAGTTCAGAACTGTACTTGCCTTGCATAACTTCTCTCCACAACCGGCGACTCGCCGAGATAACGCTTTGGTGATGGTGCGAATTAACGAACGCGACGCAGATAGCCGTCCGGCGCCACGGTGATCAGCAGCTTGTTCTGCAACTGCTGGTCGATCTCGAAGTCCTGATTCTCTTCCAGGTACTTCCACACCGCGGTTTTCGGGTTGTCGCCCGGGCCCCATGGGCGATCCGGGAAGAAATCGGCCGGCATGTCTTCAACCACGGTGTCCATCACCACGCAGTAGCTGTCGACCGACACCAGCGGCGCATACAGGCGCAGCTCTTCGAGCACGTGGTCGTGGGTGTGGTTGGAGTCGAGCACCAGAATGACCTTCTTGCCTTTGGCCGCAGCCTGCACCTGAGCGGCGATGGCCGGGTCGATGCTCGAACCTTCGATCATCTTGATGCGCTTGGCCATCGGGTGGCTTTCGATCGCTTCACGGTTGTGCGGGCGGATGTCGAGGTCGATGCCCAGCACTTCGCCGTGACCTTGCAGTTCCAGCAGAGAGGCGTAATAGATGATCGAACCGCCGTGGGCGATGCCGCACTCGATGACCAGATCCGGCTTGACCTGCCAGATGATCTCCTGCATTGCCATCATGTCCTGCGGCAGCTGGATGATCGGGCGGCCCATCCACGAGAAGTGATAGCTGTACTTGTGTTTGGCCGATTCGTTGAAGAAATCACGGGCCAGGCCAGTCAGTTTCTGGTCGTCACCCTGCTGGGCGATCTGTTCCCGGCACTCGGCTTCGAAGGCTTTGTTGATGCTGTTGTCGGTCATTTTCAAAATCTCAAGGGTCACTGGAACGAAGCGCTGTCAACGGCGTGATAGACGTAACGTCCACCGGTCATCCGCTTGATTTCTTCGAGGTAATTGGAGTTCATCACAAACAGGTTGGCGCCTTCGGGCAAGGCATCCATGGCCTCTTGCGGCGAGGACACCCGCGCGCCGCTCAGTGGCAGATAACGTCCCTGCTTGGCGGGGTTGATATCCACCACGCGATCCACCGCGACACCCGCGCGCTGCAGGAACAGCGAATAGATCACGCCTTTGGACGACGCGCCCCAGATCGCCGAACCCTGTTCAGGTGCGGACTGGATGATCTGCACTGCACGCTCAAGGCTCGCCGTGAAACCGTCCGGCAGCGTCAGGCGTGGCACCGGTTGATCCGGGGTCAGGCGCAACGTCGACAGGTCGGCGACGATGTACAGGTACTGGCCGCCAAACAGGTGGCCGGCCTCGTGCACGGTGCCGAACATCCGGCGCAGGTCATCGAGGCGGAAATAATTGACGTGCTCGTAGAACAAGTCGAACCAGGCCTTGTGCTCGAGAATCCAGTCGAAGCACGGCACTTCGATGTAGATCTGCCCGCCCTGATTGGCTTCGGCGATCACCGCCAGAAAGCTGACCGGGTCTTCGATGTGTTCCAGCACATGGCGCAGGACAATGGCGTCAGCTGCCAGGCCTAGACCTCGGGTGAACGGCGCCTTGATCACGTCGGCGTTTTCGCCTTCGTAGGCCGGATCGATCCCGGTGATCGAATAACCGAGGCCCTTGAGCAACTCAAGAAAGTAGCCCTTGCCGCAGCCGACCTCGATCAGCTCCTGGCCCTTGAAGTGTTTGGCGATGATGCCTTCGACGTCGCTCAGGTGCTTCTGGAACTGGCCCGAATGGGCCTGTTCGTTCTGATAGTCGGCGTCATAGCTGAGCTTGTCGGCATCGAACGCGGCGTTGAAGATCAGGCCGCTGCGCTCATCCTGCACCAGCAGCATGTCGGCGCTGGCCGACGCCTTTGCCGATTCAGGGTCGGCAAAGGTGCGGTTCTGCAACACCGGCAGGTCGGTGACCCGATACAACTCGTGCCTCATTGCGGTTCTCCCAGTAGCTGTTGCAAACGCTCGGTCACGGCCCAGAACGCCATCGGTTCATGGGTCGGATAGGGGTAATGGCCGAGGTTCAGATTCAGTGCCGCACCGCGCTCGCGCAGACGTTGTTCAACCAGTGCGCGCACCGATACCGGCTGGCCGCTGGCGCAATTGATCACGCCGTTGAAATCGCGCTGATGGACGATCGCGGCGAGGTAATCGGCGGCGCTGGCGATCGGCAAAAAGTCCCGCAGCTGCTCGCCGCCAGACATGTTGAATGACGCATCGCCGCTATCGATCGCCCGGTCCAGCGCCGCCAGCAGACTGTTGGGGTTCTGCCCTTCGCCATGCAGGTAGAACAGGCGCGCCCACTGCAAGGTGAACGGTTTTTCCTGCTGCAGATTTTGCAAAAACAGCTGCAGCGTGTGTTTGGCCAGACCATAAGGATTGCTCGGCTGCGGCTCGACACTTTCGCTGAGCGGGCCGCTTTGCATGCCGTACTCGAAGCAGGTGCCGGTTACCAGGACTTGCGGTACGCCCGCCTCGACCGCGCCTTTGATAAAGCGGTAGTCGGCCATCAGGTTGTGCTCGAAATGGAACAGCGCCCGATAGTTCGGCAACCCCGGCCAGGCCAAGTGCGCCAGCACGTCGATACCGTCGGTGAGCGCCGCAATGTCGAGATCCGACGCGTGAATATCCGCCGCGACGAATTCGACGTCGTTGATCCACTGCATGCTCGCCGCGGTCTCGACATTACGCGCCACCGCCCGTACCGCGCAGCCGCGCGCCAGCAACGCCGCGACCAGATGCCGACCGACGAAGCCCGTGGCCCCGGTGACCAGGACTTTCACAGGACTTTCATCTCAGGCACGGCGATCACGAAGCGCCCGTCCCACTGACGCACTTGCCCCAGTTGCTGACTGACTTCGTGCAGCAGGTTCCACGGCAACACCAGCACGTAGTCCGGTTGTTCGATGTCGATCTGCGCCGGCGCGACAATCGGAATACGACTGCCCGGCAAAAACTTGCCCTGCTTGTGCGGGTTGGCATCGGCCACCCACGCCAGCAGATCCGGTTTGATCCCGGCGTAGTTGAGCAAGGTGTTGCCCTTGGCCGCCGCGCCGTAACCGACCACACGCTTGCCCTCGACCTTGGCCTGCAACAGGAAGCGCAGCAGTTCATGCTTGATGCGTTCGGCAGCCGGCGCGAGGGTCGCGTAGTACTCAGGGGTTTTCACCCCGGCAGCGAGCTCAGCCTGCAACTGTTGCTGCACCGCTGGCTGCACCGCACGACGCTCACCGTCCTGGCGCTGCACGAACACCCGCAGCGAACCGCCATGGGTGCTCAACTGACTGACGTCGAACACTTCCAGACCATTGCGCTCGCACAAAGTCTGCACGGCGGTCAGCGACAGGTACGAATAGTGTTCGTGGTACAGCGTGTCGAACTGCGCGCCGGCCATCAGCGTCAGCAGTTGCGGAAATTCGAAGGTAGCGACGCCGGTCGGCTTGAGCAGCGTGGCGAAACCACCGAGGAAATCATTGATGTCCGGCACATGCGCGAGCACATTGTTGGCGGCCATCAGGTCGGCGCCCCAACCTTCGCTGTGCAGTTGCGCAGCGCTGTCGCAACCGAAGAACACTTCACGAATCTCTAGGCCCTTTTCCCGCGCCGCTTGCGCGGTGCTGCGGGTCGGCTCGACACCCAGACACGGAATGCCGCGAGCGGCGACGTACTGCAGCAGGTAACCGTCGTTGGCTGCGACTTCGACCACACGGCTGTCGGCGCTCAGGTCAAAGCGCTCGACCATCTCGGCGACATAGCGCTCGGCGTGGGCCAGCCAGGTGCTGGAGAACGAACTGAAATAGGCGTACTCGGCGTCGAACAGGCTGTCGGCGCGGGTGTAATCCTCGGTCTGCACCAGCCAGCATTGCTGGCACACGGCGACCTTGAGCGGCACCCATTGCTCGGCCTGTTCCAGGCGCTCGGCGTGCACGTAGGCGTTGGACGGTGGCGAGGTGCCGAGGTCGATCAGCGGCAGGCTCAGCGGTGCGGCGCACCCACGGCAGTTCATAGACGCACTCCGGCAAAGTGTTGATCGAGCGCGGGATGGCTAGAATCCCGCGCTGACAAATTATTGACAGGCAACGGCCAGGCAATCGCCAGCCGTGGATCGTTCACCGACAAGCCGCCCTCGTGCTCCGGCGCATAGTCGGCGCTGTGCAGGTAAAGCAGTTCGGCGTCTTCGGTCAGGGTCTGAAAACCGTGAGCAAACCCGGCCGGAATCAACAGGCTGCGACCGTCGCCAGCCTTGAGGTGCTCGGCGTGCCAGTGCAGAAAGGTCTCGGAATCCGGACGCAGATCCACCGCCACGTCCCACACTTCACCGCGCAGGCAGGTGATCAGCTTGGCTTCCGGAGCGTTGGCGTTCTGGTAATGCAGACCGCGCACGCTGCCCTTTTCACGGGTGCAGGAATGGTTGATCTGGCGGATATGAAATTCGCGGCCGAACGCGCTCAGGCTGCCCTCGCAGAACAGCCTAGCGAAGTGCCCGCGCTGATCTTCGAAGCGCTTGTGCTGGACGTTGAACAGCCCCGCCAGCGGCAGCTGTTTCAAGGAAAACTCGCTCACAGCGCGCCTCGGTACAGGTTCAGTTGGCCGAGAGTGACGTTGCGCATGTCATCGCCGTTCTGCCACGCCAGATGCCAGTCGAGGGTCTGGGTCAGGCATTGCTGCAAGGTCCAGCGTGGCTGCCAGCCCAGCACCTGACGGGCGCGACTGCTGTCCAGACGCAACAGACCGGCCTCGTGCAGTTCGCTTTTTTCGATGCGCAAACCGCGTGCCTGTGGCCAGCGGTTGGCAAGCAGTTCGACCACTTCGCCGACGCTGCACATGTCGGCCTCGCCAGGGCCGAAGTTCCACGCCCCGGCGTATTCCGGGCCTTGCTCGTAGAGGCCGGCAGCCAGTTGCAGGTAACCGGCCAGCGGTTCCAGCGCGTGCTGCCACGGGCGCACGGCTTGCGGGTAACGCAGGGTCACCGGCTCGTCTGCGGTCCAGGCCTTGAGCACGTCGGGAATCAGCCGTTCAGGGGCAAAATCGCCGCCACCCAGGACGTTGCCGGCGCGCGCGGTGGCCAGGGCCAGACCGTGTTCAGCGTACTTGTCGGCCGGGAAAAACGACGCGGCGTAAGACTGTGCCAACAGTTCACAGCAAGCCTTGCTGCTGCTGTAAGGATCGTGACCGCCGAGGGCTTCGTCTTCGCGGTACGGCCACAGCCATTCCTTGTTGGCGTAGACCTTGTCGGTGGTCACCAGCACGCAGGCGCGCACGCAACCGACTTGGCGGATCGCTTCGAGCAGGTTCAGCGTGCCCATGACGTTGCTGGAATAAGTACCCAGCGGGTCGCGATAACCTTCACGCACCAGTGGCTGCGCAGCCAGATGCAAGACGATCTCCGGCTCGGTGTCGGCGATGATCTCCAGCAACGCGCCGAGATCACGCAGATCGCCACGTTGATCGTTGATCCCTTCGTGAACCCGCGCCAGTTCATACAGGCTCGGTTCGGTCGACGGATCCAGCGAAAAACCGCTGACGTGCGCGCCGAGGCTTTGCAGCCACAGGGTCAGCCAGCTGCCTTTGAAACCGGTGTGGCCGGTAATCAGTACGCGTTTGCCGCGCCAGAAATCCGCACTCAGGCCCATTGCTTCCATGGGGCCTCCCCGCTCTGCCACAGCGCTTCGAGGTGGTTCTTGTCGCGCAGGGTGTCCATCGGATGCCAGAAGCCTTCGTGTTCGAAGGCGTTCAACTGTTCTTCCTGAGCCAGACGCGCCAGCGGCTCGGCTTCCCAAGTGGTTTCATCGCCAGCGATATAGGACAGGACTTTGGGTGACAGCACGAAGAAGCCGCCGTTGATCCAGCCACCGTCGCCGCGCGGTTTCTCGGTGAAACCCAGCACCTGATCGCCTTGCCGCTCGAGGGCGCCGTAACGTCCCGGCGGCTGCACCGCGGTGACGGTGGCCAGGCGACCGTGGGCTTTGTGGTAATCGACGAGTTGAGCAATGTTGATGTCGGAAACGCCGTCGCCGTAGGTGAAGCAGAACGCCTCTTCATCCTTGAGGTAACGCCCGGCACGCAGCAGACGGCCACCGGTCATGGTTTCCTCGCCGGTGTCGATCAGGGTGACGCTCCACGGCTCGCTGTAGTTCTGGTGCACGTCCATGCGGTTATTGCGCATGTCGAACGTGACGTCGGAGGTGTGCAGGAAGTAGTTGGCGAAGAAGTCCTTGATCGCGTAGCCCTTGTAGCCCAGGCAAATCACGAAGTCGTGGATTCCGTGAGCGGAATACTGCTTCATGATGTGCCAGAGAATTGGCTTGCCGCCGATCTCGATCATGGGCTTGGGCTTGAGGTGCGACTCTTCACTGATGCGCGTGCCGAGGCCACCCGCCAAAATAACTGCCTTCATCGTCTCCCCTCTCGTTCGTCACCGGGCTGCGCATGGCTTGGTTGAGCGATGCGGGCCGTCTGGCTAACCCTTTTGCCGCCTGCGGCGCCGCTGCGATGACCGCGAGCGCTCGTTTTATGGCGATTTGAGGGGGACTTGCAGGAAACGCGCCAGCTCCGCGAGCGCTGCGTCGGCGGGAGTTCAAGGCATGAAAAAGGGATGAGTCCGTTGCCGGAATCATCCCCTTCATCAAGCCACTTCAATGAATCGGACGGATCAGCCAAACATCGCGAATCCATCGATCGTGGCCGGCAGGTCGTAGGACTGGCCGTCAGCGGTCTGCAGATGTTCGATGTTGTTGTACCCGGCGTACCAGCCTTGCAGCTTCACGCCGTTGTCGGGAACGCCGGCGCTGCCGTCGTTGGCACCATGCAGATAGGCGTCGTCACCGATGCGGGTGACGTTCAACTGGCTGATATTGGCGATGCTGTTCAGGATCAGGGTGTCATTGATATCCCAGCCCTCGTCCTGAATCGATACCAACCCAGTGGTGTTCACGATATAGGTATCGTCACCCATACCGCCCAATGCGATGCCGCCAGTGCCCGACTGCCCCGTGAGATTGAGGTTCAGCACGTCGTTGCCACTGCCACCTGACAACAGATAACTGTTGCCGGTGCCGGTGAGCACGTCAAAACCGTCATCACCAAAGGCACTGCCGTTGTGGACCGTGATGGTGTCACTGCCTTGTCCACCCTCCGCCACAGTGCCCAGGTCATTCGCAGCACTAACGATGACGTCATCGCCGTTGCCGCCGAACAATTTGTCAGCCTGCGCCGCGTCGCCGTCGAGACCGGACTTCAGCCCGCCATAGAGATGATCGTTGCCATCGTTGCCGTTCAGGGTATCGTCACCACTGCTGCCTTCCAGAATCGTATCTTCCCTGTTGGCACCCAGCTCATCGTTAAAATGGCTGCCACGCAAGCCTTCGACATCGTAATGCGTGTCACCGTCAGCCGTGCCGTTCTGGCCGATTCTCCACAGCGTGGCCAGCACACCCGTGTCGCTGTCCTCATAGCTGACGATGTCCGTTCCCGCGCCGCCCACGAAGACATCCCGTCCGGCGCCACCGTAGAACAGGTCATCGCCGCTGCCGCCGAAGATGTAGTTGTCGGAATCGTTGCCATAACCGGTGAAATCGGCTGTACCGGTGTAGGTCATTTGCTCGATGAACGGATCCATCTTCATGACCGACAGGCTGGTGTACAGCTCGTCAAACCCCATGCCTGAGTCTGTCTCGACGATGGTCACACCCTCGCTGTTGATCGTGTAGACGTCGCTGCCCCAGCCACCTTCGAAGGTCACGCCGCCCGAGTTGGCAGTGAAGTGATCGTCCAGGTTAGTCCCGATAACCTTTTCCACATTGATCAAGGTGTCGCCCTCGGCGTAGTCGCCGGAACCGAAGCCCTTGCCATCACGAAACTCGATGCTGACCGCGTCGTTGGAACGGCTGTAATCGACGGCGTCAAAGCCATCGGCACCGTCCATGACCATTGCGCTTGCGCCGGCGAAGATCACATCGTTGAAATTCGAACCCTGCACGGCCTCGATGCTCGAGTAGGTATCGCCGAATGCAATACCAGTGGCGCCCCAAATGCTCGAGAGCTCGATACTGACGCCTTCAAGGCTGTCGGTGTAGCTGACGGTATCGAATCCTTCACCGCCAATGAACTGATCGCCGCCGTCGCCACCCCACAGCCAGTCATTACCGGCGCCGGCAATGATCACGTTGTGCTCGGCATTGCCGTAGCCCTTGAAGTCGCCGGTTCCGGTGAAGGTCATTTTGTCGAGGAACGGGTCCATCTTCTGGATGTTAACGCTGGTGCGCAACTCGTCGTAGCCGCCGCGCTCGTCTTCGATGATCGTCACGCCCTCACTGCCGATGACGTAAACGTCATCCCCGCCACTGCCTTCCAGCGTGACGCCGGAAACCGAACTGGCAAGGGTGTCATCGAGGAAGCTGCCGACCACTTTTTCGATGGCAACCAGCGTGTCAATGGAACCATCTGCCTTCGTGACGCTGGCAAGCCCTTGGCGGATATCGACGCTGACGCCCGAAGACATGATTCGATAATCCACAAAATCAAAACCCTCGCCACCATCCAGCAGATCGGCTCCGGCAGTCCCCCAGATCTGATCATCCGATTCCAGTCCGAAGAGCTCGTCGTTGCCTTCACTGCCGCTCATGACATCGGCTTCACTCGTCCCATAAATCACTGCCATTTGCTTCTTCCTTGCATTGTTGTTGAATCCGGAAACCTGCCTCCCGGTAACAAGCCGATCACGCCAGCAGCAACCGTCCGAGGTCAGCGAATAGAGAAGTATCGACAGGAAAAGCGCTATGCTTGAGGCTCTGCGGTAAAAAAGTGTCGATACTGATACAAACAGGATATTTAAGACGCAAAAAAGGCGACTCGAAAGTCGCCTTTTTCAGCAGTGCCGGTCAATCCGCCAGCCAGCCGTTTTCCCAATAGCGCAGGTTGTCGCCCCGCAGTACGTAGTCGCGCAATACGATTTCTCGCAGTTCATCGCCCATGCGATAGCTCGCATCGGGATCGGCCAGGTGCATGCGGATCGCCTGCAGCCATTCATCGGTGCTGTTGGTCTTGACCCGGGTGCACGGCAGGTAGCCGCGATAGGCCTCGGTATCGGTGCAGATCACCGGGTAACCGCAGGCGCCGTACTCCAGCAGACGCAGGTTGCTCTTGCAGTCGTTGAAGATGTGGAATTCCAGTGGTGCCAGCGCCAGATCGAGATTCAGGCTTGCCAGTTTGGCCGGGTACACTTCCAACGGGATTACCCCGTGGAATTCATGCATGTACGGACGCAGATCATCCGGGCACATGCCGAAGAACACCCAGTCGACTTCATTGGCCAGCTCACGCACGACATCGGCAATCACCGCCAGGTCGCCGTGGTGACTGGTGCCACCGCCCCAGCCGACCCGTGGTTTTTTCGAAGTGCGGCGCTGGCTGCGCAAGTCAGTCCACAAGTTGCGCGCGAGCATGTTGGGGACGACGCGAATGTCGTGGTGCATGTCCGACAATGCATTGGCCAGTGGCTGGGTCGATACCACCACCCGATCACACAGACTGATCGCACTGCGTACCATCCGCTCCATTTCCTGTTTATTGGGCATGTTGCGAATATGCGCATTGCGATGAGGAACGTCGATCACATAATCATCGAGTTCAAAAATGCGCCGGGCATGGCAGAACTTCTTCAGCGGCGGAATTTCATCGATGGCACTTTGCGAATAACGCCCTTGCAGAACAATCACGTCCGGGGACTGACGCTCGATATCAATGATCGACGGCAGGCCATAGCAAATCCGCCCTTCAGCGCGGTTGGCCGCTTCCAGTTCAATCAGCGGCTGGCTCATGCGGTAGTGACCGATGGCCGAGGCGTTGATCGGCACGGCAAGCACGTTCGGCAACTGCGCCCGGGAAAATGCACTCCAGCCGGTACGCAGGCCCGGTTCCAGGCTGAAGCTCGTCGCACCGACACCCTGCAACGACAAATTGACGTTGAAGGCCGGATCACGGGCAATGCGCGGCAACCAGCGCTGGTAGAAGGTTTCCTGCTCCTGAAGCTGCAATTGCTCCTCTTCTGCCGTCGCCTGAACACTGGGGCGTGCGCCCAGTGCCAGCAAGGCATAAGGGGTCCACACCACCAGGTATCCTTCCTGACCGATCCTCAGGCACAGATCCACAACATTCAGCGCCTGTTTCAGCGCTTGCTCATCGAGACCGGCGACAGATTCATAAACCGCCTTGCGCACCATCAGGCAATCGCCACCGACAGCACTCAGGTCATGGACCGCTTGCAGCCGGAACATGTAACCATCCGACTGCAACGACTGACCATAGAACGGCAAACCCACTGCGCCTTGCAGACCAAGAATCAGACCCGCGTGCAGCACGCACCCATCAGGATTGAACAGCTTGGCGCCGACCACGCCGACTTCCGGACGCTGCGCATGATTGAGCAGTTCGTCGAGCCAGTCGGCCTGGGTGATTACCGCAAACGAATTGAGCAGCAGCACGTATTCACCACGCGCCTGCCCTACCGCAAAATTATGCAGCGCCGCTGCGTTGCCCTGCTGCGGGTAGTTCAGGACACGAATCCGCTCGCCGCCCAGCTCTGCCATACCGTCCAGCCAGGCCCGCGCTTCGGTGCTTTCGCTGCCGTTGTCGACCAGCAACAACTCGTACTCGGAGTAAGCGGTCTTCTCCAACAGCGTCTCGACGCAGCGCTGCAAGGCAGCCGTCTGGTCCTTGGTCACAATAATGATCGACACCAGCGGACGCCGGGCATGGCGATAGTCGACACGATTGAGCAACCCGGAACTGCCACGGCGGATTTCGTGGGCAATGCCCAGGCGCTGCAGATGGGCCTCGAGTACACGCGGATTCTGCTCGATGACCGCCGGAGCGGCGAGCCAGGCGGACAGATCGAAGGGCGATTGCACCAGAACTTCGGCGACATGCCCGACCACCTGCGTACCATCACTCTCGACCATGCGCCACAGCACGTCGTGGGGGGCCAGTTCGGCGAACGTCGCCGCGAATCCGCCCAGCGCCAGAAAGCGTTCGCGCTTGAACGCCAGCGCGCGCCCGACGTACGGGTAACTGCGCAGCAGGTCGAGGTTGAAATCCGGTTTGAACGCAGGCTCCGCCGATTCGCCGTTGCGCAGGCTGCCTTCATCGCTGTACAGACACGTCAGCGCCGCAGAATGGGCGATGCGCTCGGCCATGATCAACAACGCCGACACCACCGGACGATCGCCGGCCTGCAGCAGGTAGAACCAGTCGGCCCCTTCCAGTTGCGGTAACAATGCATTGATCTGCTCCAGTCCGTCGTCCTGCAACGGCATGCGGAACACCCAACCATCGAGCTCGGCCTCGGAACAGGCAGCGGACAGCACCAGAATCAGTTCCGGCAGATAATCCTGTGCGGCAAGCGCCTCCAGCGTGCGCTCGACGCCGTCGCGACTGCCGTCGCGATCGATGACGATCGGGACGATGCGCGGCTGATGCGACCAGCCAGCCAGGGTCTCCGGCAGCAACTTGCGCTGCCCCTCGGTGAGCACCCGGCACTCCAGCCATTGCGCGTAAAGCTCGGCAAAACTCCAACTGTCGATGCCGACACACCACTCCTGCCGACTCTGCTTGGTACCCAGGGTGCGGCTCAGAGGCAGCTCTTCCCAGACCCGGGGTGTCTCATCAGCCTTGGTCAGCGGGATGTAGCGAACCCAACCCGGCGCAGGCGCAGATTCGCCGCTGCGCGCCTTGAGCATTTGCAGAATCCACTCGCGCTCGACTTCAACCGCATCCTTCATCGACTGCTGGGCGCTCAGGCGCTCCGGGTACAGACGCTCGGCACTCAGCACATTGTTGGACACCGCCACATTGCCGCGCCGCATCAGACAGACGAACAGCGCGAAATCCAGGGTTGCCACAAAACAGTGGCCTTCCTGAGTCAACGCCGGCAGCAACTCGACAAGATCTTCCCGGCGGAACAGCGCATTGGTGAACCCACCCAGCACATTGACCGGAAATTTTTCAAAGATACCCAGCAGGTCGTCACCCTTGAACAAGCCACTGAGCGGAGACAGCGAAGTGTTTTCCAGACGTGCCGGAAGAATGATGTCGTCAGCGTCCCAGAACAGGCGCTGAGCCAGCACCAGCCGGACTTCCTCACGCACCATTTCCTGCGCTTGCTGTTCAACACAGGCGGCATAGAGATGGTCGTCGTCGCACAGAAATTTGACCAATTGGCCCTGCGCCTGTTCCAGGCAGGCCTGGAGATTGCCGACCATGCCCAGGGTGCGCGGATTGCGCACGTAACGCACGGCGACGCCGGACTGCTCGACTACCGCCGCAACGATGGCTTCAATCTCGCTGCCGCGACTGTCGTCGCAAACGATGATTTCGAGTTGGCCATAAGTCTGGCTCACCGCACTGTTCAACGTCCGCTCGAAGAAGCGCGGATTGAAGGCGGGAATGACCAGACTGACGAGAGGAAGTGAATTCACGGCGGGCTCACAGGCGGTACGAGCCCGCTCGGTAAAGCGAGCCCATGAAACCGCAAAAAAACATTAACTGAGGGACGAGACAAACGGGCACCGAGGCGCCCGTCCAACGTCAGATCTTGTTGAACAGACCCAACTGACTGATCTTGCTGAACGCCAGTTGCGAGGCTTGCAGCATGGTCTGTTGCAACGTCAGGCGGGTCATCACCTCGGCCGGATCCGAATCACGGATCGAACCCTGAGTCGTGGTGTTGGCCTGGATCAGGCTCTGGTTGGTGGTGTCCTGGTCATCCAGCGACTGACCGCGCGCACCGATCGACGTCACGGCGGCGCCAATCTGGTTGGAGGCGCTGTCGATGTTGCTCAACGCCGACTCCATGGCCCCCTGAAATTGCTGTTTGACCACCGGATCACCGTCGACCGGCAGATTCAGCGCCGTGACCATCTGGCCCAGGGTGTCGAGCACGTTCTGGGTCTGGTGGTTGTTGGACTGGATCGAGAACTGATCGCCCGCGCCCGGCGTACCGCCAATGGCGAAGGTCACACCGGCGGCCGTGGCGTTGCCGCCGACCATGGTGCCCGACGACACCGGCTTGCTGTCGGCGGTCACAGGGGCCGCGTACAGGTCGAAATCGGTGGCGCTGGTGAACTTCAGCACCGCGCCGCCGCCCGACGGGAAGGCCGCGCTGTACGCCGTCTGGTTGGTCACGCTGGAGCCGGTGATGACCGCCGTCGACGGGTTGCCCGGGCTGCGCGCGGTGGTAAACGAGTCAGGCGTGGCCGACAGCTGGAAGCTGTGACCGGCGATGACCGCATCCGGGTTGGTGTCGCCGGCCTTGAGGTTGATGTTCAACTTCATGTCGACGCCACGGAAGCTGACCGTCTGGTTGGCACCATTGCTGTTGCTGATCAGACCGTTCTGACTGGCCTCGGACGTCACGTCGTTGCCCAGGGCATCGGTGATTTTCAACTGCGTGCTGCTGATGAAATCCACGGTGTATGGCTGGCCCGCCGTGAACTTGGCGTTGTAGGTCGCCGCGGTACCAACCGTACCGTTGGACAGCACCACACGACCGTCATCCACCGCCGGAGCGGTCATGTTGGTCTGCGTACGGCTGGTGTTGATGGTCTGCTGGAACGCATCCCAACCGGTGGTGTTGGTCGCGACCGACATGCCGTCGCCAATGCCCAGGTTGATCTGGGTCTGGTCGCCGTTGTAGGTGTAGGTGCCGTCGACGTTTTGCGAGTACGGCGCGGTATCGGTCTTGGAACCGGAGAACAGATAGTTACCGTTGGCATCCTTGGAGTTCATCAGGCCCAGCACTTGTTGCTGGATCTGGCTCAGCTCTGCCGCATAGGCCTTGCGGTTGTCGTCGGTGGCGATGCCGTTGTTGGCCGCCAGGCCGATTTCCTTGGCGCGCTGCAAAGCCGTGGTAATGGAGTTCAGAGTGGACTCCTGCACGGTCAGCGCACTCTTGGTGGTGTCGATGTTGCCCTGATACTGGTCGAGCATCGCACTTTGCTGACCCAGCTTGAGCAGACGACCGGCGCCGATCGGATCGTCGGCAGCGGTGTTGATGCGCTGCAGGCTGCTCGCTTCGTTGGCGGTCGCGACCGTCTTGCTGTAGTTGCGCTGATATTGAGCAGCTTGCGTCGCGTAATACTGGGCGGTGGAAATGCGCATGAATTACGACTCCTTAAAGACTGTTGATCAGCGTGGCGAAAGTTTCCTGCGCAGCTTTGATGATCTGCGAAGACGCTGTGTAGTACTGCTGATACTTGACCAGGTTGCCGGTCTCTTCATCGAGGTTGACCTGGGACAGCGAATCACGCGCGCCCTTGGCCTGATCGAGGATCACCGAGGTGGCGTCATTGTCGGACTTGCTCTGTGCAGCCTTGGTACCGACGTTGGTCACCAGTTTGTTGTAAGCGTCGGTCAGGCTGATGCCTTTGCTGCCGCTGCCGGTGTCCACGGTCTGTTTGGTCTGCAGGCCAACCAGTGCCTGGGCGTTGCGGTTGTCCGAAGAGGCCGCGCCGGTCAGGTTGATGGTGAAGGTTTCGCCGGACTTCGGCGTCGCGCCCACGGTGGTCTGTACGGTGAAGGTCTTCTGCACGTTCGGCGTGACCGTGGTGTCCATCACCGGCGCGCCGGTGGAGTCGACCATACCGACCTTGAGGTTCAAGGTGTTGGCCTGCCCCGGCACGATGGTGCCCGAACCGATGGTGTTGCCCTTGGCGTCGACCATGTTGTACGACTGGCTGCCACTGGCGACCGCACCGAACACCAGCTTGACCGGCGTCGAATATTTGAGCGCATTTTGCAACTCGGTCTGCGACGCAGGGTTGTAGATGTCGATCGAGTCGGTCAGCGTCGGCTGGGTGTAGGTACCGGAATTGTTGGCACTGGCCACGCCGGTCAACGGCGCTGCCGCCGCGACTTTCTTCGGATCGGTCAATACGGTCTGAATCGAGCTCGCCGCGTTACGGGTCGGCGTCACCTTGAACGTGTCGCCCGCGCTCAGTGCCCCGCCGTTGAGGGCCAGGGTGAAGCCGTCGATCACTGGCGGTGGCGTGGTCGTGGTGCTGAACGAGCCCATGTCAGTGCCATCGGAGCGCTTGACCGAATAATTGGTGGCGCTGGTGAAGGTCACCTGGTAATCGCTGGTGGTCAGCTTGCCGGTGTCCTTGATGGTGACATCGAGGTTGCCCGAGCCGGCGCTATTGCCCGCCTGCGCGATGCTGCGCTGGCTGATCAGCGCGGCACTGTTGATGTTGTTGAAAATCGCTGCACCGAAGTCACCGCTCTTGTCGATGCCTTGGGCCTGCTGACTGTTAACTTGGTCGGCCACCACCAGCGCGACACGGCCCAACTCGTTGAGCGACGGATCGAGCACTTCTTTGCGGTAGGTCAGCAGACCACCGATTTCGCCGCCGCTCATGGCCGACGTGATGTCGATGACGCTTGAGCCACGGTCCATCTGAATGGCCATGCGCGTCGGATCATCCTTGCTCGGCACGGTGCTCAGGGTGTTGGTGGTGTTGCCGATCACCAGCGGCTGGCCGGTGCCGATGTACACATCAAAACTGGTGCCACGCTCGACGACCTGCGCACCGGTCAGCTCGGAGAGCTGGCGCACCGCTTCGTTACGGCTGTCGAGCAGATCGTTCGGCTGACCGCCGCTAGTGGAAATCTCGCCGATCTTCTGGTTGAGATTAGCAATCGAGGTGGCCAGTTTGTTCACTTGCGACGTCATGTCCGCAAGGTTGCCGTTGATCGTGGTGTTCTGATCGTTCAGCTGTTTGGCCAGGGCATTGAAACGGCTGGTCAGCGCCTGCGCGCCGGTCAGCACCGACTGACGGGAAGTGTCGTCCGTGGCAGAGGTCGCCACGCCCTGCATCGAGGTGAAGAATTTCTGCAGCACACCGGTCAGGCCGGTGTTGGTGTCGGACATCGAGGCATCCAGTGCAGTGGCCTGGGCACCGTACGCAGCCGCTTCGCTATTGAGCGAGGTGGCGGTATGCAGCTGGTTTTCGAGGTAAGAGTTGTAGACCCGGCGCACGTCGGCCAGGGTCGTCCCCGTCCCGATGAAGACGTTGCCGAACTGCTGCGAGGACTTGGTGCTCTGCACGGTTTGCTGGCGTGAATAACCGGCGGTGTCGACGTTGGCAATGTTGTTACCTGTGGTCGCGAGAGAGGAAGAACTCGCGGACAACCCCGACATCCCGATATTGAGCAAACTCATGATTCAAACCTTACCGTGTGTTTATAGAGGCGTCGTTGAAACGCCGGCCGCAGCGTAGTTTTCGAAACTGTTCATCTGCTTGGCAATCTGCGAAATCTTCGTCGCGTAGTTCGGGTCGGTCGCGTAACCGGCCTTTTGCAACTCGCGTACAAACTGTTCTGGGTTATCGGCCGACTTCACGACATCTTGATAGCGATTGTTGGTCTGCAGCAAAGTCACCAGATCGTGGAAACTGTCCTTGTACGAGGCATAGGAACGGAACTGCGCCGTCTCCTTGACCATCTGCCCGTTGCGGAACTCGCTGGTGATTGCCCGGGCCGAATCGCCGGTCCAGTTGCTGCTGGCCTTGATGCCGAACAGGTTGTGGCTGCTGCTGCCATCCTGGGCACGCATGACCGATTTGCCCCAGCCGGTTTCCAGTGCGGCCTGCGCCACCAGATAACGCGGATCGACGCCAATACGCGCGGCGGCTTCTTTGGCCATCGGCAACATGGTGTTGACGAATTCGTCAGCGGAGCTGAACGCGCGCTTGGCCGGCGCCAGCGGAATCTGCGCCATCGCCCGGCCGTAAATCTGCATCTGCCCGCCGGACGCCTTGGCGTCTTCGGCACGGGCCAGCCAGTCGCCGTTGTACAGCGGACCGGCGCCGGTGGTGGCCGTCGTTGCGGCACGTTGCGGCAAGGCATTGGCGGCGGTCGGCGTGGCGGAAGGCACCAGACCGGCGAGCAAACGATCGGCCAGTTTCGGCGGCAAGGCCAGACGACGTTTGTTGATCATGGCCATGTCATTGCTGTGCGAGGCTTCGGTCGCGGCGACACGCCCGGAACGCGACGCCCACAGCGGACGCTCGCCATTGAGCCGCGATAACGGCCCGTGGGTGGCGGTCGTGCCGGCGGCAATCGGCGTCTGCACCGCAGCCGCTTTCGCCGCCTCTTGCTTGGCGGCGGACGCGGCCGCCGCCTCGCCTGGCGCCAGCGGTTTGTTCCTCGACATCTGCTTCATCAGCACGTCGGCCAGACCGATCCCCCCGCCCTCACGGGACAGCGAGACCGCCAGTTGCTGGTCGTACATTTCCTGATATTGCTTGGCCGCCGGGGTGTTCATCGGGTTGTCTTTACCCAACGCCTCGGTGGCCGAACGCATCGACTTGAGCATTTCGCCAAGGAACAGCGATTCGAATTCCTGCGCCACCTTGCGCATGTTCGCATCGCTGTTCTTGTCGCCGACCTTGAGCTGGTTCAGACGATTGAGGTCGGAGTACGAACCCGAATCGCCCGTGCCCACCAGACTGCCTTTGCGCATATCCATGGTCGCCGTCCTCAGATCACGATCAGGTCGGCTTGCAACGCGCCGGCCTGCTTCAGAGCTTCGAGAATGGCCATCAGGTCACCCGGTGCCGCGCCCACCTGGTTCACCGCCCGCACGATCTCGTCGAGGGTGGTGCCCGGGCCGAACTTGAACATCGGTTTGGCTTCCTGCTGGGCATTGACCCGCGAGCGTGGCACCACGGCCGTCTGCCCATTGGACAACGGACCCGGCTGGCTGACGATCGGGTCTTCGGTGATGGTCACGGTCAGACTGCCGTGGGTCACGGCGGCCGGCGAGACTTTCACGTTCTGGCCGATGACGATGGTGCCGGTGCGCGAGTTGATGATGACTTTCGCCACCGCCTGCCCCGGGTCCACTTCAAGGTTTTCCAGAATCGACAGATAGTCGACGCGCTGGCTCGGATCGAGCGGTGCCGTCACACGAATCGAGCCACCGTCGATGGCTTGCGCCACGCCAGGGCCGAGCATGTCGTTGATCTTGTCGACGATGCGCTTGGCGGTGGTGAAGTCGGAGCGGTTGAGGTTCAGCGTCAGGCTGTTGCCCTGGTTGAAACCGCTCGGTACCGAACGCTCCACCGACGCACCGCCCGGAATACGACCGGCCGACGGAACGTTGACGGTGATCTTCGAACCGTCACGCCCTTCGGCATCGAAACCGCCGACCACCAGGTTGCCCTGAGCGATGGCGTAGACGTTGCCGTCGATACCTTTGAGCGGGGTCAGCAACAGGGTGCCGCCGCGCAGGCTCTTGGAGTTACCGATCGAAGACACGGTGATGTCGACCTGCTGACCCGGTTTGGCGAACGCTGGCAGATCGGCACTCACCGACACCGCCGCAACGTTTTTCAACTGCACGTTGCCCGATCCCGGCGGCACCTTGATGCCGAACTGCGAGAGCATGTTGTTGAAGGTCTGCAGGGTGAACGGGGTTTGCGTCGTCTGGTCGCCGGTGCCGTTAAGCCCGACCACCAGGCCGTAACCGATCAACTGGTTGGAACGCACACCGGAAATGCTGGCGATATCTTTCAGCCGCTCGGCGTGGGCACCAAAGGCAGCGGACAACAGGGCCGCCGCCAGCATGAGGCTCTTGAAATTCAAAGTCGCCACCTAGAAAGGGAACAGCGGGCTGAGGAAGAAACGGTCGAACCAGCCTGGCTGACTCGCATCGGCAAACGAACCGGTGCCCGAGTAGGTGATGCGCGCATCGGCGACGCGGGTCGACGACACGGTGTTGTCGGTGGCGATGTCATCGGCACGCACGAGACCTGCGATCCGCACCAGCTCGTCGCCGGTGTTGAGGGTCATCCACTTCTCGCCGCGCACGGCGATGATGCCGTTGGGCAGCACGTCGGCCACGGTCACGGTGATCGAGCCGGTCAGGGTGTTGCCCTGCGCGGCCTTGCTGTCGCCCTTGGTCGCACGGTCGCCGCTGTAGCCGACGTCGAGGCTCAGGTCATTGCCACCCAACGGGTTGTTGGTAGTGCCACTGCCGCCGAACAGCGAGGTCAGGCCGATGCCGGTCTTGCTGTTCTTGGCCACCTGGGAGTTGGCGTTCTTGCTCGCCTGAGTCTTCTCGTTCAGGGTGATGGTGATGATGTCACCAACCCGGAACGCCTTGCGGTCGCTGTACAGGTTCTGCTCGAAGCCGGCCTGATAGATCGAGCCGTTGTTGGCCGCCGCCGGCAATGGCGTGCGTGGCAACACCGGAGCGTAGTAAGGGTCATTGGGCTTGGGCGTCGGTGCGACGCAGCCCGCGAGCGAGACGACCCCACCCAATGCCAGAACAGATACGAAGCGTTTCATGACCCTACCTCACGGTGTTGCTGGCGGCCTCAGGCCGCCCCATAGACTTGATTACAGATTCTGCGTTACGAACGAGAGCATCTGGTCGGCAGTGGAGATCACCTTGGAGTTCATCTCGTAGGCGCGCTGAGTGGTGATCATGTTGACCATCTCTTCAACGGTGCTGACGTTGGAACCTTCCAGGGTGTTCTGCAGCGTGGTACCGAAACCGTTCAGGCCCGGGGTACCGATTTGCGGCGCGCCGGAAGCAGCGGTTTCCAGGAACAGGTTGTTACCCACCGCCTGCAGACCGGCCGGGTTGATGAAGTCGGCGGTTTGCAGGTTGCCGATCACTTGAGCGGCCGGGTTGCCTGGCACGGTGATCGAGACGGTGCCGTCGGTGCCGACAGTGAAGCTCTGCGCGTTGTTCGGGATGACGATGGCCGGCTCCAGGGCGAAACCGCTGGCGTTGACGATCTGGCCGTTGGAGTCGAGGTGGAAAGTACCGTCACGGGTGTAGGACGTGGTGCCGTCCGGCTGCAGGATCTGGAAGAAACCGCGACCGTCGATGGCCATGTCCAGCGGCTGCTCGGTGGTTTGCAGGCTGCCGGCGGTGAAGTTTTTCTGGGTACCGACGATGCGCACACCGGTACCCAGTTGCAGACCCGACGGCAGTTCGCTGTCCTGGGTCGACTGGGCGCCTGGCTGACGCTTGATCTGATACAGCAGGTCCTGGAACTCGGCACGGTCACGTTTGAAACCCGTGGTCGAGACGTTCGCCAGGTTGTTGGAAATGGTGGTCAGGTTGGTGTCCTGGGCGGACAGACCGGTTTTGGCAACCCATAGAGCCGGAAGCATTCGATTCTCCTCGTGCGCCTGTTTTACGGCGCGACGTTCTGATAATTAGCTGATCTGCAAGACCCGAGCCATGGCCTGGTCGTCGTCTTTGGCGGTGTTCATCATCTTGACGTGCAACTCGAACTGCTTGGCCAGGGCCAGCACCGAGGTCATTTCTTCCACGGCATTGACGTTGCTCGACTCAAGGAAACCCGACACCAGTTTGACGTTGGCATCGGCCGGCGCCGGCTGGCCGTCCTTGGTGTAGATCGAGCCGTCGAGGCCTTTGTTGAGGTTCTTGATGTCCGGGTTGACCAGTTTGATCCGGTCGACTTCCGCCATGACGCGCGGGCCTTCGCCCATCGCACGAATACTGATGGTGCCGTCTTCACCGACTTCGACCTGCTGCTCCGGCGGCACGGCGATCGGACCGCCGTTGCCCAATACCGGCATGCCGTTGCCGGCGCGCAATACGCCGAGGGCGTCGATATTGAGGCTGCCGGTGCGCACGTAGCTTTCGCCGCCGTTGGGGTTCTGCACGGCAATAAAACCGTTGCCGGTCACAGCCACGTCGAGGTCGCGGCCGGTCTGCACCAGCGAACCGGCGGTGAAGTCGGTGGCGGGCCGTTCGCTCATGGCAAACGCACGCGCCGGAAAGCTGTCACCGAACACCGGCATCGAACGCGCCTGCTCCAGGTCGCGCTGAAAACCATTGGTGGAGATGTTCGCCAGGTTGTTGGCATGGGCCTTTTGCGCCAGTGCGTTCTGACTGGCGCCGGTCATTGCCACATAAAGGTACTTGTCCACACTCTTTCCTCTGCATGCCGGACGTTTGCCGCCCACCGCTGTACTGCTGAGCCATAAGCAATTTGCAGACCAACTTTTTTCTGGCGGCTTGCGGCCCGGTAAACAAAGGACTTGCGGGGTTTTACGGGGCAATTGGAAATGTATCGAAGTCGAAAAACCGGCGGTGTTATGCCGCTTGGCGGCAAAGGATCAAAAGATCGCAGCCTTCGGCAGCTCCTACATTGAAATGCCTCCCCCTGTAGGAGCTGCGGCACGCTGCGATCTTTTGATCTCAAGCTTCAGAGTCTTTACCGACCTCATACTCACGCAACTTATTAGCGATGGTGGTATGCGAAACCCCCAGTCGCTTACCCAGTTGCCGACTGCTCGGGTGCTCGGAGTACAGCCGCTCCAGCACCGCTTTCTCGAAGCGTCCGACGATCTCGTCCAACCCGCCTTCCAGCGAGAAATCGCCAAGCGGCTGACGCACGCCGTAGTCCGGCAAGCGAATATGCTCGGCCTTGACCGTGCCGCCATCACACAGCGAGACCGCCTGAAACAGCACGTTCTCCAGCTGTCGCACGTTGCCCGGCCAGTGGTAGTGACTGAGACGCTCCATCGCCGCCGGCGCCAGTTTCGGCAGCGAGCAACCGATCTGCCGACTGGCCTGATCGAGGAAGTGTTCCACCAGCGGTGTCAAACCGTCGAGGCATTCGCGCAGCGGCGGGATGTGCAGCGACAGCACATTCAAGCGGTGATACAGATCCTGACGAAACTCGCCGCGCGCGCACAGCTCGGACAAGTCGACCTGAGTGGCGCAGATCACCCGCACATCCAGATACACCTCTTCATCACTGCCGACCCGGCGGAAGCAGCCGTCCTGCAGAAAGCGCAGCAGCTTCACCTGCAAGCGCGGGCTCATTTCGCCGACGCCATCAAGAAACAGCGTACCGCCCGCCGTCAGTTCCAGCAGACCGAGTTTGCCTTCGGCGCGCGCGCCTTCGAACGCGCCAGGGCCGTAGCCGAACAGTTCGGTCTCGGCCATCGACTCCGGCAGCCCCGCGCAGTTGAGCGCCATCAATGGCGACTGCCCGCGTGGACTGGCGAGGTGACAGGCCCGCGCCAACAATTCTTTGCCGGTGCCGGTTTCGCCTTCGATCAACAGCGGCGCATCCAGTGGCGCCATGCGCCGGGCCTCACGCACCACCGCCGCCATCACCTTCGAACTCTGGAAGATACTGTCAAAGCCACGCAGCTCCTGTTTGCGCACGTTATAGATGCGCTCGCCGACGCGGTCGGCGCGGTGCAGGGTCAGCACCGCACCGGCCATGGCTTCGCTGTCGTCGTGCTCCGATTGCAGTGGCGCGATGTCGGCGAGAAAGATGTCGCCCTTGACCTTGACGCGCATGCCGTTGATTCGCGATTTGTTGGCGCGTACCAGTTCCGGCAGGTCGAAATCCTCGGCGTAGCGCGACAGCGGAATCCCCGGCACCTCGTCCACGCGCACCCCAAGCAACTGCGCGGCCGCGCGGTTGGCGGCAACGATCGAGCCGCCCATGTCGATCGACAGCACCGGAAATTCCAGCGCGCCAAGCAACGCATTCAACTCCATGTGCCGACGCTCACTGGGCATCAACCCGACGCGCTTGACCCCAAACACCCCGGCAATCGCTTCGAACTTCGGCCGCAGCGCCTGGAACTGAATGTTGATCAGGTTCGGGCAGTGCAGGTAGATCGCATTGCCATGCTCGCCGCCGACCTCACCGCGCGCAACGTTAATCCCGTACTCGACCAAGAGATTGAGAATGTCACGCAGGATGCCGATGCGGTTTTGGCAGTGGACTTTGATACGCATATGAATGACCCGACAAACCAGCAATAAGGTTGAACACAGACCTGTGGGAGCGAGCCTGCTCGNATAGATGTGTCAGACAGACCGCATTCGCGAGCAGGCTCGCTCCCACAGGGGGTAGCGCCTGACTTTTCTGTCGAGGCGCGCAGATAGTTGTCAAGATTATGTGACAGCCACAGCCCTTTTCAAACCTGAAAATCACCGCAAATGCGAGATACAGGCCAAAGCGTAACGATTTTTTTACGAAATATGGCGATTGTTCCTACAAGGAACGCGTTCAACCTGCTGCATCCCGCCCCACTCTCGGGTAATCCTGACCCCATCGCTGGACATAACAAGAACGAATTCCCCTAGCAGGAGAGCAGTATGAAACAGACGCAATACGTGGCCCGCGAGCCCGATGCGCAAGGTTTTATCGACTACCCCGCCGAAGAACATGCGGTGTGGAACACGCTGATCACCCGCCAGCTGAAAGTGATCGAGGGTCGCGCGTGCCAGGAATACCTGGACGGTATCGAAAAACTCGGTCTGCCCCATGACCGCATTCCGCAACTGGGCGAGATCAACAAGGTGCTCGGTGAGACCACCGGTTGGCAGGTTGCCCGCGTCCCGGCACTGATCCCCTTCCAGACCTTCTTCGAATTGCTCGCCA
The DNA here is from genome assembly GCF_052045635.1 of Pseudomonas sp. 22189. Lineage (NCBI taxonomy): Bacteria > Pseudomonadati > Pseudomonadota > Gammaproteobacteria > Pseudomonadales > Pseudomonadaceae > Pseudomonas > Pseudomonas sp. 22189. The sequence continues at coordinate 34,087 of NZ_JBQEPG010000014.1, read as the reverse complement.
GCAAGCAGTTTCCGGTGGCTACATTCATTCGTACCCGCGAAGAACTGGACTACCTGCAAGAGCCGGACATCTTCCACGAGATCTTCGGTCACTGCCCGCTGCTGACCAACCCATGGTTCGCTGAATTCACCCATACCTACGGCAAGCTCGGCCTGCAGGCCACCAAGGAAGAGCGCGTGTACCTGGCGCGCCTGTACTGGATGACCATCGAGTTCGGCCTGGTCGACACCCCGCAAGGCAAACGCATCTATGGCGGCGGCATCCTGTCCTCGCCGAAGGAAACCGTTTATTCGCTGTCGGACGAGCCCGAGCATCAGGCCTTCGACCCACTGGAAGCCATGCGCACGCCGTATCGCATCGACATCCTGCAGCCACTTTATTTTGTCCTGCCGAACCTCAAGCGCCTGTTCGACCTGGCCCACGAAGACATCATGGGCATGGTCAAGGAAGGCATGCAGTTGGGGTTGCACGCACCGAAGTTTCCGCCAAAACCGAAAGCCGCGTGATCCGCGACTTTTGCTGACAATTGAGTCTGTCAGTCGCCGCCACTTTGGTTTAGCGTGACGGCATTGACGGACCGATAGTTTCTATAAAAAAAACACACTCGATTTCAGGAATCACACCATGTCCACTTTGAACCAAGCCCACTGCGAAGCCTGCCGTGCCGATGCGCCACAAGTCAGCGACGAAGAACTGCCGATCCTGATCAAGCAGATCCCTGACTGGAACATCGAAGTGCGCGACAGCATCATGCAGCTGGAGAAAGTCTTCCTGTTCAAAAACTTCAAGCACGCACTGGCCTTCACCAACGCCGTCGGCGAGATCTCCGAGGCCGAAGGTCACCACCCGGGTCTGCTGACCGAGTGGGGCAAAGTCACCGTGACCTGGTGGAGCCACTCGATCAAAGGCCTGCACCGCAACGACTTCATCATGGCCGCGCGCACTGACGAAGTGGCCAAGACCGCAGAAGGACGCAAGTAATGCACTTTGACGCCATCGGCCGGGTACCCGGCGACCCGATCCTCGGTTTGATGGAGGCCTATGCGCAGGACAGTAACCCGCGCAAGTTCGACCTCGGCGTTGGCGTCTACAAGGATGCCCAGGGCCTGACGCCGATCCCCGAAGCGGTGAAAATCGCCGAAGCGCGACTGGTCGAAAGCCAGGACACCAAGACCTACATCGGCGGGCACGGCAACCCATTGTTCGGCAAGGTCATCAATGAGCTGGTGCTTGGCGCCGACTCGAAGCTGATCGCCGAACAGCGCGCCGGCGCCACCCAGACTCCGGGCGGCACTGGCGCCCTGCGTCTGGCAGCCGACTTCATCGCCCAGTGCCTGCCGGGCAAGGGCGTCTGGCTGAGCAACCCGACCTGGCCGATCCACGAAACGATTTTCGCCGCCGCCGGGGTCAAGGTCAGTCACTACCCCTACGTGGGCAGCGACAACCGCCTCGACGTCGACGCGATGCTTGCCGTGCTCAACGAAGTGCCGCAAGGCGATGTGGTGCTGCTGCATGCCTGCTGCCACAACCCGACCGGTTTCGACCTGAGTCACGACGACTGGCAGCGTGTGCTCGACGTCGTGCGCCGGCGTGACCTGCTGCCACTGATCGACTTCGCCTACCAGGGCTTTGGCGACGGGCTGGAGCAGGACGCATGGTCGACCCGGCTGTTCGCTGCCGAAGTGCCCGAGTTGCTGATCACCAGCTCCTGCTCGAAAAACTTCGGCCTGTACCGCGACCGCACCGGGGCGCTGATTGTTTGCGCGAAAACCGCCGACAAACTGATCGACATTCGCAGCCAACTGGCCAACATCGCCCGCAACCTGTGGTCGACGCCACCGGATCACGGTGCAGCGGTTGTCGCGACCATCCTCGCCGACCCGGAGCTGAAAGCGCGCTGGGCCGACGAAGTGGAAGCCATGCGCTTGCGCATCGCCCAGTTACGCAGCGGTCTGGTCGAAGCACTGGAGCCGCACGGTTTGCGTGAGCGCTTTGCGCACATTGGCGTGCAACGCGGGATGTTCTCCTACACCGGCCTGTCGCCGGAGCAGGTCAAACAACTGCGTGAGCAGCACAGCGTGTACATGGTCAGCTCGGGCCGGGCCAACGTTGCCGGGATCGATGCGACCCGCCTCGCATTGCTGGCACAAGCCATCGCTGACGTCAGCAAATAGATCCAGCCACACAAAACCCTGTAGGAGCTGCCGCAGGCTGCGATCTTTTGATCTTTGTTTTTAAAAATCAAAGTCAAAAGATCGCAGCCTGCGGCAGCTCCTACAGTTGTTTCGCGGTGAGCCTCCTCCCCTGCGGCCATCTGTCGCATTATTTTGAATTAAAAGTCTGATTGTCATTTTTCCTGCTGTATCCTGCGCAGGCTTTCAAGAAGCGCGGATCTACCAGATCTATCAACAGACTTAGCGAGGAGCGCAACCATGCACGAGATTCCTAATCTCCCCTTCCCAAGCCTGCACGTACCTGAGCAGACGACCACGCAACAAGCCGGTGCCCAACAGCCCGAGCCGAAAGAAGCCGTTGACAGCCGCAAGGCCGACCACGAAGAGTAAAACCCCGCCGTACAGACCGTGTGGAAAGCGCTAAGATGCGCTTTCCACACTGCCTGAAACCGAGCCCGCCATGACCGACGAATTCTCCGAAAGCCAAGCCGCCGTCCTGATCGGCGCCACCGAGAAAATGATCGAGATCTGGCAGCGCCTCTCTCCGGAAAAACAGGCTGCTTTGCTCGCCCGTTTTGGCAGCGAAGAAAACGCCCTCGCCGCCCTCGTCACCACGCAACTGGTCGCCCCGGCCAAACCCTGATACCCCCATCCGGCAAATAGTTTTACTTTTCCCCGCCCCAGACGCGTTCGCGCCGGTATCATAAGCAGCCTATCTAATCCTGCTTTGCCGTGGATCGTTCCCCATGTCGTCCTCTATGCCACAACCCCAGCGCCCCCTGGCGGTCACGCTGCAAGTCGTCTCTATCGTCCTCTTCACCTTTATCGGCTACCTGAACATCGGCATTCCGCTCGCGGTGTTGCCGGGTTACGTCCACAGTGATCTGGGCTTTGGCGCGGTGATCGCCGGACTGGTGATCAGCGTGCAATACCTCGCCACCCTGCTCAGCCGTCCGTACGCCGGCAAGATCATCGACAACCAGGGCAGCAAACGCGCGGTGATGATTGGTCTGGCCGGTTGCGGCTTGAGTGGTGTATTTATGCTGATTTCGGCCTGGACACCCAACTTGCCGATGCTCAGCCTGATCAGCCTGTTGATCGGCCGTCTGGTGCTGGGCAGCGCGGAAAGCCTGGTCGGCTCCGGTTCAATCGGCTGGGGCATCGGCCGCGTTGGCGCGGCGAATACCGCCAAAGTGATTTCGTGGAACGGTATCGCCAGTTATGGCGCGCTGGCGGTGGGCGCGCCGTTCGGCGTGTGGCTGGTCGGCCAGCTGGGGCTGTGGAGCATGGGCGTCAGCATCATTCTGCTGGCAGCGCTGGGTCTGCTGCTGGCCTGGCCGAAAACCGCCGCGCCGATTGTCGCCGGCGAGCGTCTGCCGTTCATGCATGTGCTCGGTCGCGTGTTCCCGCACGGCTGCGGACTGGCACTGGGCTCGATTGGTTTCGGCACCATCGCCACCTTCATCACCCTGTATTACGCCACTCAGCACTGGGATAACGCGGTGTTGTGCCTGAGCCTGTTCGGCGCCAGCTTCATTGGCGCGCGGCTGCTGTTCGGCAACCTGATCAACCGCCTCGGCGGCTTTCGCGTGGCGATTGCCTGTCTGTCGGTGGAAACCCTGGGCCTGTTGCTGCTGTGGCTGGCGCCCGACGCACATTGGGCGCTGGCCGGGGCGGCGCTGAGCGGTTTCGGCTTCTCGCTGGTGTTCCCGGCGCTGGGCGTGGAAGCGGTGAACCTGGTGCCGGCCTCCAGCCGTGGCGCGGCCGTTGGCGCTTATTCGCTGTTCATCGACTTGTCGCTGGGGATCACCGGGCCGTTGGCCGGGGCCATTGCGTCGGGCTTCGGTTTTGCCTCGATCTTCCTGTTCGCCGCCCTCGCTGCGCTGAGCGGCCTGATCCTGAGTATGTATTTGTATCGCTGCGCGCCAAAACACCACTTTCACTGATCGCCCAATATTGGCCATTCAGTCGATTCCGAATGGCCAATAGACAGCTTCCGTTTTTATACACTAACCATGCAAACGGAGGACGGTGAAGCTATCGCTCTCTCTGTTTTTACTGGAAACAAACACAATTTTTCGATCTTCCTGAACCGCGAGATCATGAATAATCTGGTCTTTTGGAAATATAACCTTTCCAGCCTTACCAAACTCCGCATCCCACCCCATGTCTTGTTCAATGCTGGCAATAAATGCCTGGCTATCCGACCCAACACGCAAATAAGCATAACCTGCTACTACAACGGTTGATTTCAAATTATAGAGGACTGCTTTCGTCATATAGATATCGCTGAACTCATTACCGATAGACCCTGTCCATCCTTGGTCGCCAAAAAGTGGATCTTCCTCGCCATCCAGCTCGCGCCGCTGTAGCTGGAGAGACAGATACTGCGGAACTCCATTATTCGAAGTACCGACAATATAAAACCGAGAACGATCGTCGCGTTTCAGAATGATGTCTTTAACCGAAGGCGCTCCATCATAATAACCCTCGACCGCAAAATCAGTATCGAGCTCGCCCTCAGCATCATATCTGCCAACAAACCACTTCTTATCAGGAGAACCCTCTGAAGCGGCGACGAGAAAATCATCACCCAGCCTGACCAAGTCCTCTCCTATGACAAAACCACTCGAACCTCGAATAACCAATCGCCACCCACGATTACCATACCCTTCGTCCAGGGTTCCGCTGCTCTTCACTTTGACTAGAAATGCTCGATCTACCCAGCCACGGTAGTCAAGCGTAGTCAAAAGCAATACACCACCATCGTCTAATAACTCCATCGATCCGTGGTAGTCGCGCCCCTTATCAGTCAACGGCTGCTCCACCTTTTGGACTTTCGAACTGACAGGAACAGCCTCTTTCACATCCAGACTCCACAACATGACACCGTTGTTACCAAACGCTTTATCGAGCTGCCCATTCAAGTCAAATCGAGCCAGGCCGGTAGCACGATTAAAGCCGTCTTTACGAGCGAAGTACCCCAACACATACTTGCCATGAGCACTATCAAATTTCACGCTATAGGGCTGCGCCAGACCCCACTCAGGAAAAAAATCCGATAGCTTAAAAACAGTTGTACCCAAATTTCCGAAGCTCTGGTCGATACGACCTCTTTCATCAAGCATGGACAGGTAAGTTTCTTGCAGCTCCTCGTCAGTGGCGCCGCAAAGAATTCTGTTCGGCTCCGAAAGAAGAGTGACGACCCGAGCCTGGAGTCGCTGACCTTTCTTTCCATAAAGAACGACCTCACCACGCACACCAAAATCAGTATCTGGAGTACCACGCCCATTAATTAAGTTATTCATTTGCTTTTACTCAATCTAGAAAAGAGAGCTCAGTAAACGTGAGGCAGCCATCCGGCACACCTGTCATATATGACAGCCTGGCAGACCGATTGGTTATAAGTGTGTATTTCAATATCCGGAAATGCATTTAAGTTGAGGGGGACGAAATGGATGCAATGCCCGCTTATGATGAAATGGAATAATTCCAGGGCGCCAAACCTTAAAAATCCACCTTGCCCCGCCCGGCCTTGATGCTGCCACGCTTGGTCTTGGATTCGAGCCGGCGCTTCTTCGAACCGAGGGTCGGCTTGGTCGGGCGGCGTTTCTTTTCGACCTTGGTGGCGCTGAGAATCAGCTCGGTCAGACGCTGCAGCGCATCGGCGCGGTTGGCCTCCTGCGTGCGGTATTGCTGAGCCTTGATAATCAGCACGCCATCACTGGTGATGCGGCTGTCGCGCAGCGCCAGCAGCCGCTCCTTGTAGAACTCGGGCAAGGACGAGGCCGGAATGTCGAAGCGCAGGTGCACGGCACTGGAGACCTTGTTGACGTTCTGCCCACCGGCGCCCTGCGCGCGAATGGCCGTCAGTTCGATCTCGGCATCCGGCAGATGCACGTTGTTGGAAATCACCAGCATGGAAAAGCGTCCGTATTCAGAAGCAGCAGGATACGCCATCAACCCTGTAGGAGCTGCCGAAGGCGCAATAAAAAACCCGGCACATTGGCCGGGTTTGTCGTTTTTGCCTCAGCGCTTACTTGGAAGCACTCGCCGCGTGCAGCGCCTGCTGCGCACCGCGTTTGTTCTTGATCACGTAGCAGACCCACATGAACACGACCCACACCGGAATCGCGTACACCGAGATCTGAATGCCCGGGATCAACAACATCACGCCGAGGATGAACGCGACGAACGCCAGGCAGACGTAGTTACCGTACGGGTACCACAGCGCCTTGAACAGCGGCGTCTGCTGCGTCTTGTTCATGTGCTGGCGGAACTTGAAGTGCGAGAAGCTGATCATCGCCCAGTTGATCACCAGGGTGGCCACCACCAGCGACATCAGCAGTTCCAGCGCCTGTTGCGGCATCAGGTAGTTAAGCAACACCGCCACCAGCGTGACCGCCGCGGACGCGAGGATCGAACGCACCGGCACGCCGCGTTTGTCGATTTTCGACAAGGCCTTAGGCGCATCGCCTTGCTCGGCCATACCCAGCAGCATGCGGCTGTTGCAGTAAGTACCGCTGTTGTACACCGACAGCGCCGCGGTCAGCACCACGAAGTTGAGGATGTGCGCGGCGGTGTTGCTGCCGAGCATCGAGAACACCTGCACGAACGGGCTGCCGCTGTACGAATCGCCGGACGCATTGAGCGTTTCCAGCAGACTGTCCCACGGGGTCAGCGACAGCAGGATCACCAGCGCGCCGATGTAGAAAATCAGGATGCGGTAGATCACCTGGTTGATCGCTTTCGGGATCACGGTTTTCGGCTTGTCGGCCTCGGCTGCAGTGAAACCGAGCATTTCCAGACCGCCGAAGGAGAACATGATGATCGCCATCGCCATCACCAGGCCGCTGACGCCGTTGGGGAAGAACCCGCCGTGCGACCACAGGTTACTGACCGAGGCCTGCGGGCCGCCATGGCCGCTGACCAGCAGGTAGCTGCCCAGCGCGATCATGCCGACGATCGCCACGACCTTGATGATCGCGAACCAGAATTCGGCTTCACCGAAGACTTTGACGTTGGCCAGGTTGATCGCGTTGATCAGCACGAAGAATGCAGCGGCGGTGACCCAGGTCGGGATGTCCGGCGCCCAGTAGTGGATGTACTTGCCGACCGCGGTCAGCTCCGACATGCCCACCAGAATGTACAGAATCCAGCAGTTCCAGCCCGACAGGAAACCGGCAAAACCGCCCCAGTACTTGTGTGCGAAATGGCTGAAGGAACCGGCCACCGGCTCTTCGACGATCATCTCGCCGAGCTGGCGCATGATCATGAAGGCGATGAAGCCGCAGATGGCGTAGCCGAGGATCATCGACGGGCCGGCGGATTTCAGGACCCCGGCCGAGCCGAGGAACAATCCGGTACCGATCGCGCCACCGAGGGCGATCAGTTGAATATGGCGATTTTTCAGGCCGCGTTTCAGCTCGCCTGATTGCGAGTTTTGTCCACTCATGAAAAAGGTCCCACGCAAGGTTTGATGATGTTCAGTAGACGTTGCTGCAAGGTTGCGATTTCAGACAACCCCGATCAAACCCCAGCGCAAGCACCAGGAATTCAGCGTTTTTACAACGGTCATGCGTCACCTGTTTGTTTTTATCTGTGACGAAATCGAACCCGACACGCTTGTGACGCGGCGGAGTGAACAAGGCGGATAACCTTGAGGTTTACGCGATTACGCAGAGGGTCACAGTTAAAACGCGGCGCATTGTACACCGCTAACCCCCTGCTGCCAGACCCCGCTGGATCAGCGTGGCGCTTGCCGGGATTGCGTGGGTCCGCCTCGAGACACTCGGGCGACTGCAAAAAATGAGTCAGGCCTTTGCAGGCCATCGACGGGGACGAGCGAAAAACCGCCCCACGGAGAGAAGTGAAGATCAATCTCGGCGTTCATTGCGCCTCCTTCTTGTTATGCACCTGCACGACAGGCATGAGGCGCATCTCACCCTGCAAACGAGGCTGAAACAAGCGCGCCAGAGCCCTGCGCGGGGCCTTTGCAGCCGGGCCTCGGCAGGTTTTCCTTACAGCGTCGGCAAGGAAGTGAATTCACTGGGATTTACCGGGGTTTTCGTAAATTTTTCTTTACAACGCGTAACGCGGATTTTCCATTTCGGAAAATTCTGTAGGACGTCTGCAAATTGACGGTAGCTAGCTTGCTAATGAAAGTGGCCGCTTAGTTTTTTGTTTTCAAATAAGAAAATCGCCGCTTAAAAACAGAATAAAAAGTTTATTTAAATTTTAAATAAATAATTTTTTGCATTACAAAACACCCTGAACTAGGTTCTTCACGTCTTGCCGGCCACCTCGACCGGCCAGTCATAACCGTGAACGTCATCTAGGAGATCGACCATGCAAGCACTGGAAAAAGACCTGGACACCGAACTGCAACTGGACGAATGGTTTGAAGCGCCAACCCATGAGGCCGCCGTGGAAATGATGCAAGCCGACGCGGTGGTTCCGTTCGGCACGGCGATGTGGCCTCTGTAAGACATCCCCGGGCAGGCACGATCCGGCCGGTCGTGCCTGCCGCTTTCTCACGGTCAGTCAGGGAGGACTCATGGATAAGCCCCGCGCGATCTCGCATTTCCTTTACTACCTCGAACATCACCCTGCCCTTGCCGGTCTCGACTCGGCGAAGGTACTGCTCGGCCACACCGCCGATTACGAAGCCCTGACCGGCGCCATCGCTGAACAGGCCGGCGATCATCTCCGCTTCACCTTCAGCGCCAGACGCCTGGACTTGGAAAGCACCGCAACGCTGACGGCGGCGATTGCCGACAGCGATCTGTACATTTTCTTCTACGACTCTTCCACGCTGCCCAACCCGCGCCCCGACGGCCCGGAGTTCGTGCGCGCCCTGCAAGGCGTGATGGCGGAAAACTGGAAGAAGTCGCTGTTGTTCAAGGATTACGGCGACTATTTCTACGACACCTTCAGCGTGACGCCGCAGCGTATCGCCGGGCTCAACAGTCACTTGATCCAGCGCATGTCCCAAGCGACCACGCTGAGTTTCAAGGACGACCACGGCTCATGGTTTGAAACGCCGCTGAGCAGCATCAAGAAGTGGACCGACATCAACGGCGTCGGCAACTTCGACCTGGCCCCCGGCGAAATCGCCACCCACAGCGAAGCCATCAACGGCCATGTGAAATTCAAGGGCACGTTCCTCAGCACCATCCCGTTTGCGCGCAAGTACGGCGTGCTGGAGTCGCCACTGGAACTGTGGATCGAGAACTCGACCATCAGCCGCATCGCCACCGATGTGCCGGGGCTGGAGCATGATTTCAACAAGTACCTGGACGCCAATCCGTCGAACCGGCGCATTGAGGAATTGGGGATTGGTACCAACGAAGGGGTCAAGGATCTGTATGCGCGCAATGCCGGTTTCGAGGAGCGCCATTGCGGCCTGCACCTGGGCCTCGGCGGTGGCGCCAAGGGCAGTCATCATTTGGACCTGATTTTCTCCGGCGGGGTGTTGGCGCTGGATGACAAGCCGGTGTTTGACGGACGCTTTGTGTTTTAGGCGACTGACGCCTTCGCGAGCAGGCTCGCTCCCACAGGGATTTGTGTTTGACGCAATTCCAGTGTGGGAGCGAGCCTGCTCGCGAAGAGGCCGAATCAGTCGCTACACAACTTCTGCCAGACGAAAAAAAAACGCCAACCCTGCGGTTGGCGTTTTTCATTCAGGCACTAAAGCTGATCACTCAGGCTTCTTGCGACCGAAGCCTGGACGCTGACCAGAACCGGCCGGTGCGCCACGGCGCTTGCCCGATGGCTTGTCGCCGTCGACCAATTTGATCCCCGGACGCTTCGGTGCCGGCTTGGCAGGACGCTTGTTGGTGGTGTCCGCAGGACGATCCGCCACTGGCGTACCACGACCGGCCGGCGCACGACCTTCGCCACGCTCGGTGCGACCGTTGGCCGGACGCGGTGCGCGCTCGCCGTCACGGGCCACTGGCTTGCGACCCGGACGCTCGCCTTCAATCTGCGGCTCACGGCTCGGACGCGGACCGGTCGGCGCGCCAGCGGCGGGACGCAGGGTGCGCACGCGCTCGGTCTTGGCCATAGGCCGCGACGATTTACGCTGCATACGCTCCAGCTTGTCCTTGCTCTTGGCGTTGAGTTGCGGCATCGCTACCGGGGTCAGGCCGACTTCGGCGCTGAGCACGTCGACTTCGTACTGGCTCATTTCGCGCCAGCGGCCCATCGGCAGGTCGGAGTTGAGGAATACCGGACCGAAGCGCACGCGCTTCAGACGGCTGACCACCAGGCCCTGGGATTCCCACAGACGACGAACCTCACGGTTACGGCCTTCCATCACCACGCAGTGATACCAGTGGTTGAAGCCTTCGCCGCCCGGAGCCTGTTGAATGTCGGTGAAACGCGCCGGGCCGTCTTCCAATACCACGCCCGCCTTCAGGCGCTCGATCATTTCATCGTCGACTTCACCGCGTACACGCACGGCGTACTCACGGTCCATCTCGTAGGACGGGTGCATCAGGCGGTTGGCCAGCTCACCGTCGGTGGTGAACATCAGCAGACCGGTGGTGTTGATGTCGAGACGACCGATGTTGATCCAGCGGCCTTCTTTCGGACGCGGCAGTTTGTCGAACACGGTCGGACGGCCTTCCGGGTCGTCACGGGTGCAGATCTCGCCATCGGGCTTGTTGTACATGATCACGCGGCGGACCGACTCGGCCGCCTCTTCGCGCTTGATCACTTTGCCATCAATGGTGATGGCATCGTGCATGTCGACGCGCAGACCGAGGGTGGCGTCTTTGCCATTGACCTTGATCCGGCCCTGGCTGATCCAGGCTTCAACGTCACGGCGCGAGCCGACGCCGATACGGGCGAGGACTTTCTGCAGTTTTTCGCCTGCTGGGCCGATTTCCTGGTCGTCTTTCTGATTGATGTCACTCATCTGGGCACCTCCCGGTGTGGTCTGTTCAGGCGGCGCCTGAAGCATTGAAATCTGGTTTTCGGGCGAAGGGATCGCCGAAGGGTCGCGAATCATACGCGGATGTGCGCCATCGCGCATCAGAGACTAGCTGATCGATCGACAGTTATTTCTTTTTCCGCCGACCGGCGCCACCGAGTTTGATCAGGCGCAGCGCGGCTTCCGCCAGCACTGTGCGCTTGTCGTCCTTGTCGAGTTTCTTCCAGGCGCGGATTTCGCGCTTGCTGCGGCCACAGCCGAGGCAGATGTCGTCGGTGAATTTGCAGAGGCTGATGCAGGGGTCTTTGGTCGAGCTCATGGGGTCTCCCTTGAAGATCAAAAGATCGCAGCCTTCGGCAGCTCCAACATTGGAATGCGGTTCCTGTAGGAGCTGCCGCAGGCTGCGATCTTTTCGGCGCGCCTCAGTCCTCGAACTCGCGGCGTTCGGCTTCGATGGCTTCGGCCAGGGCGCGGGCTTCAGCTTCTTCCTGGCTCAGCTCGGACTCGGGCTCGAGCGCCGGTTGTTCGAGGGCAGCGACGGCAGCGAGAAGTTTTTCCCGGGCCTCGGCAACGCCAAGAATGTCTTCTTCCGGTTCGGCTTCAGGCTCGGCCTCAAGTTCAACTTCAATCGCCGACTCGACGGTCTCGACTTCCGGCTCAGTCGCCGACGCCTCCCCGTCCGCCGCATCGCGCAACAAATCATCGAAGTCGGTCTTGATCCCCTCCTCCATGCTGTCCAGTTCCAGCAGCAAGCTGTGGAAGCTGGTTTCTTCCTTCGGCTCTTCCGGCTCGGCGCTGGCGTCGGCCTGTTCCTGCAAGCCCTGCGGCACCGGTGCGTCGTCGAAATCGAGGACGGGCTCGGTTTCCATCTCGCGCAGTTCGGCCAGCGGCGGCAGGTCTTCGAGGTTCTTCAGATTGAAGTGATCGAGAAACGCCTTGGTGGTGGCGAACATCGCCGGTTTGCCCGGCACGTCGCGGTAACCGACGATGCGGATCCACTCGCGCTCGATCAACGTTTTGACGATGTTGGTGTTGACCGCCACGCCCCGCACGTCTTCGATCTCGCCTCGGGTAATCGGCTGGCGATAGGCGATCAGCGCCATGGTTTCCAGCAGCGCACGGGAATAGCGCTGTGGCCGCTCTTCCCACAAACGCCCGACCCACGGCGAAAACTTCTCGCGGATCTGCAAGCGGTAGCCGGAGGCGACTTCCTTGAGCTCGAACGCACGGCCCTCGCAGGACTTGGCCAGCAGGCTCAGGGCTTTCTTGAAGACCGGCGGTTCAGGGCGCTCGCCTTCTTCGAACAGTTCGTAGAGGCGTTCAAGCGATTGCGGTTTTCCCGAGGCCAACAGAAAGGCTTCAAGCAGGGGCGCCAGCTCGCGGGGTTCAGTCAGGTTCATGTTTCGACTCGTTATTCGGCTCGGGCTCGCACGTGGATCGCGGCGAACGGCTCATTCTGCACCAGCTCGACCAAGGATTCCTTGACCAGTTCAAGGATCGCCATAAAGGTCACCACCACACCGAGGCGACCTTCTTCGGCGGTGAACAGCTCGACGAACGGCACAAACCCGCCGCCCTTGAGCCGTTCCAGCACATCGCTCATGCGCTCGCGGGTCGACAGTGCCTCGCGGCTGACCTGATGGCTCTCGAACATGTCGCCCCGGCGCAGCACTTCGGCCATGGACATCAGAATTTCTTCCAGCGCGACATCCGGCAACAGCTTGCGCGCCCGGGCCTCCGGGGCGTCGAGCTTGGGCACCACAACATCGCGGCCGACCCGGCTCAGGCCGTCGATGCCTTCGGCGGCAGCCTTGAAGCGCTCGTATTCCTGCAGGCGGCGGATCAGTTCGGCGCGCGGGTCGTCCTCTTCGTCTTCGACGGTTTCGGCCCGTGGCAGGAGCATCCGCGACTTGATCTCGGCCAGCATCGCCGCCATCACCAGGTACTCGGCGGCCAGCTCCAGGCGCACCGACTGCATCAACTCGACATAGCCCATGTACTGACGGGTGATTTCCGCCACCGGGATGTCGAGGATGTTGATGTTCTGTTTGCGGATCAGGTACAGCAGCAGGTCAAGCGGGCCTTCGAAGGCTTCGAGAAACACTTCCAGCGCATCCGGCGGGATGTACAGGTCCAGCGGCATTTCCGTGACAGCCTGGCCATAGACCATGGCAAACGGCAGTTCCTGCTGGGCGCCGGCCTGGGGATCGACAACGGTTTCCACTGCGGACATTCAGGCCTCGACCATGAACGGCGCGGGGTCGCCGCAACCGACGCGGATCACTTCCGGGTCGTCGCCGGTCAGGTCAATCACGGTGGATGCCTTGATCCCGCCGAAACCGCCGTCGATGATCAGGTCCACCTGATGTTCAAGCAATTGGCGCATTTCGTACGGATCGCTCAGCGGATCTTCATCGCCGGGCATGATCAGGGTCACGCTCATCAGCGGCTCGCCGAGTTCGGCCAGCAACGCCAAAGCAATCGGATGGCTCGGCACCCGCAGGCCGATGGTGCGTTTTTTCGGATGCAGCAACAGGCGCGGCACTTCGCGGGTGGCGTTGAGGATAAAGGTGTAAGGCCCCGGCAGATGCGCCTTGAGAATGCGGAAGGTGCCGGTGTCGATCTTGGCGTAGTTGCCCAGTTGCGACAGGTCGCTGCAGATCAGCGCAAAGTTGTGCTTTTCGTCGAGCTGACGCAGACGGCGCACGCGCTCGATCGCGGTCTTGTCGCCGATCTGGCAACCGATGGCGTAGGAAGAGTCCGTGGGATAAATCACCACCCCGCCCTTGCGGATGATCTCGACCGCCTGTTTGATCAGGCGCGCTTGCGGGTTTTCCGGATGGATCTGGAAAAATTGACTCACGTTTTCTACCTGTTCAGACGGCGGCAATAACTGTGTCATGTTTGAACCGACACCACAGGGGTGGAAGGTCCTCGGGAACCGGCCGGTACTGGCCAATCTCCGACCAGCCTCCAGGGCCATGGAAATCACTGCCGGCGCTGACCAGCAGACCGAACTCGCGGGCAAGGATTGCCAGGCTGCCGACCTGTTCCGCGGGCTGATGGCCATTGACCACTTCGATTGCATGCCCGCCCGCTTGAATATAGTCGGCAATCAGCTTTCGGCGCTTGCTGCGGGTGAAATCGTAGTGCCATGGATGCGCCAGACTGACCCACGCTCCGGCGGCGCGCAGGGTGCTGACGGTGTCTTCCAGCGTCGGCCAGTGTTGCTTGACGTCACCCAGCTTGCCGGCGCCGAGCCATTTACGGAACGCCTCGGCGCGATCCTTTACAAAACCTTCACGCACCATCCAGTCGGCAAAATGCGGACGGGCCGGGGCGTTGCCGCTGTCGCCCAGCTCCTGCTGGATCTGCCGGGCGCCGTCGAGGGCACCGGGCATACCTTTGAGGCCGAGCTTGCGGCTTATTTCTTCCGACCGCAGCCAGCGGCCATCGTGCAATTTGGCGATGGCCTCGACCAGTGGCGCGGCGTTGACGTCGAAACCGTAACCCAGCACATGGATGGTCGCCCCGCCCCAGGTGCAGGACAGTTCGACGCCGTTGACCAACTGCATGCCCAGTTCTTCGGCAGCGCTGCGCGCTTCGGCGAGGCCTTCTAGGGTGTCATGATCGGTCAACGCCAGGACTCGCACGCCGTTTTCAAACGCACGCGCAACCAGAACCGCCGGCGCCAAGGCGCCATCGGAGGCCGTGCTGTGGCAGTGCAAATCAACATTCACGGGGAGTTGTAACCTCAAATCAGCTGGCGCTATCGCGCGCCCATATGTTTGTTATTATGCCGCCACATCCAGCTTCTGGCTCTCACTGTGAAACAATTCATCGATTTCATCCCGCTTCTGCTGTTTTTCATCGTTTACAAACTGGATCCACGGGTCGTCGACATCGCCGGCCATGAGGTGACTGTAGGCGGTATTTACAGCGCCACGGCGATGCTGATCATCAGCTCACTGGTAGTCTACGGCGCGCTGTTCATCAAGCAGCGCAAGCTGGAAAAAAGCCAATGGCTGACCCTGATCGCCTGCCTGGTGTTCGGCAGCCTGACCCTGGCCTTCCACAGCGAGACTTTCCTCAAGTGGAAAGCCCCGGTGGTCAACTGGCTGTTCGCCCTGGCCTTCATCGGCAGCCACTTCATCGGTGACCGCCTGCTGATCAAACGCATCATGGGCCACGCGCTGACCCTGCCGGATCCGGTCTGGACCCGCCTGAACATCGCCTGGATCGCCTTTTTCCTGTTCTGCGGCGCTGCCAACCTGTTCGTGGCATTCACCTTCCAGAGCATCTGGGTCGACTTCAAGGTGTTCGGCAGCCTGGGCATGACCGTGCTGTTCCTGGTCGGTCAGGGCATCTACCTGTCCCGCCATCTGCACGACGCCGATACCACAACGCCAAAAACCGAGGACTGACATGCTCTACGCTATCATTGCCACCGACGTCGCCAACTCGCTCGAAGCCCGCCTCGCCGCGCGCCCGGCCCACCTCGAACGCCTGCAAGTGCTCAAGGGCGAAGGCCGCATCGTGCTGGCCGGCCCGCACCCGGCGGTCGACAGCAATGATCCGGGCGCTGCGGGTTTCACCGGCAGCCTGATCGTCGCCGAATTCGACTCCCTGAGCGCCGCCCAGGCCTGGGCCGACGCCGATCCGTACATCGCCGCCGGCGTGTACGCCAGCGTGATCGTCAAGCCGTTCAAGCAAGTCTTGCCGTAACCAGCTTCAAAAGATATCGAGGGACTCTGTGGCGAGGGAGCTTGCTCCCGCTGGACTGCGCAGCAGTCCCATTGCCTATGAGTTGAAAAGCGGGGGGCGCTTTGCGCCCCAGCGGGAGCAAGAGCTCCCTCGCCACAATGACTCCCCAAGCTCAAATTGTTCAACTCACCACGCTCGACATTGCCTCTGGCACTGAACCTTCCCGCTTCTCACCGCTCTCAATCGCTCATTATTCTCGTTTGCCTGCCGACAACCTGCCCAATATCCATTTGCTAGCAGGAATCGCAATGCGCAAAGGTCCGTTGTGTCTGATGTGGGTCACGTTGACGATCATGGCGCCCGCCCATGGTGAGGAAACCACCGAAAGCGGCAGCTCCACGCCATTGTCATTAAGTGCCGGCAGCCAGATTACCGAGTTGCAGCAGCGCCTGAAGGCCAGCGAGCAGCAGCGGGAAGAACTGAGCAAACAACTGCAAAATGCCGACAACACCCGCGAAAGCGCCCAGCTTGCCCGGTTGCGCCAGGAGAATCAGCGCCTGAAGCTGCAACTCAAGGAAGCCCAGGCAAGTCCCTTGCCGCGTTTGCTGACCGAACAGCAGCAATGGTTCGTTACGGGCGCCGGGGTAGCGCTATTGGCGCTGCTGTGCGGTATCTTTGCCAGTGGAGCAAGCCGAAAACGTCGGCAATGGCTAAATTGAGTGAGTCATGAGCGAGCTGTTACTGATTGATGATGACCAGGAGTTGTGTGAACTCCTGAGTAGCTGGCTGAGCCAGGAAGGCTTCCTGGTGCGTGCCTGCCACGATGGCCAGAGCGCGCGCAAGGCGTTGGCCGAATCGGCCCCGGCGGCGGTGGTGCTGGACGTGATGCTGCCCGATGGCAGCGGTCTGGAACTGCTCAAGCAATTGCGCAGCGAGCACGCAGAGCTGCCGGTGCTGATGCTTTCGGCCCGTGGCGAACCGCTGGATCGCATTCTCGGTCTGGAACTGGGTGCCGACGATTACCTGGCCAAGCCCTGCGATCCGCGTGAACTCACCGCGCGTCTGCGCGCCGTGCTGCGCCGCAGTCACCCGGCCGCCGTATCGACCCAACTCGAACTCGGCGACCTGAGCTTCAGCCCGGTGCGCGGCGTGGTCAGCATCGATGAGAAAGAACTGACCCTCACCGTTTCCGAAAGTCGTTTGCTCGAAGCCCTGCTCAAGCAGCCCGGCGAACCGCTGGACAAGCAGGAACTGGCGCAACTGGCCCTCGGGCGCAAGCTGACCCTGTACGACCGCAGCCTCGACATGCACGTCAGCAACCTGCGCAAGAAGATCGGCCCGCACCCCGACGGCCGCCCACGCATCGTCGCCCTGCGCAGCCGTGGTTACTACTACAGCCTCTGAAGACACCTCACTCTCTGTAGGAGCTGCGGCACGCTGCGATCTTTTGATCTTCAAAAACAAAGATCGCAGCCTTCGGCAGCTCCTACAGGGGATATGTGTAAGGCTGGAAACGAAGCGTCTTTACCCAAGCTTTACGCAGCGCTGACCGCCGCTGACCTTGATCTCCGTAATCTGAACTCATCCGGAACGTACCGGGAACGAGACAAGGAGATACACCATGCGCAAGACTCTTATCGCTCTGATGTTCGCTGCCGCTCTGCCAACCGTCGCCATGGCCATGCCACAGGATGGTGGCCCGATGGGTGGCCCGCTCGACGGCCCACGCCACGGCGGTCAGATGCACGGCGAACACGGCAAAGGCCCGTACAGCCAACTCGACCTGACCCGCGAACAGCGCGATCAGATCCGCAAGATCATGGGCGAGCAGATGCACGAACGTCGCCAGGTGGTCGAGAAGTACCTGGAAAAACTCTCGCCGGCTGACCAGAAAGCCATGAAAGACGAGATGGCGGCCAACCACAAGAAAGCCGAAGCTGACGTACGCAACCTGCTGAAACCGGATCAACAGAAGAAATTCGACGAGTTCCAGAAGAAACAGGCTGAACGCCGCGCCGAATGGGCCGAGTTCAAGGCGTGGAAAGCGCAACAGCCGCAAAAGGCGCAATAATGTTCTAATCACAGGCCCGACGGCTTACCCGGTCGGGCCTGTTCACATCCGCCCTCTGTAGGAGCTGCGGCACGCTGCGATCTTTTNAAGATCAAAAGATCGCAGCGTGCCGCAGCTCCTACAGGGGTTAAGCGTTTGATTGAGGAATTTCTGTGCGTTCATTGTTCTGGCGTATTCTCGCGAGCTTCTGGCTGGCCATCGCCCTGGTGGCAGGGCTGTCGATCCTGCTCGGGCACATGCTCAATCAGGACGCGTGGATCCTCAGCCGCCATCCGGGCCTCAACACGCTGGCCGCCGAATGGACGCAAACCTACGAAGCCCAGGGCGAAGACGCCGCGCAGGACATCCTTCAACAGCGCAAACGCCAGTACCACATTGACGTCCAGGTGCTGAACGAAAGCGGCGACCCGGTGGTGCGTGGCACCTTCCCGCGTCGCGCCGCCGCCTTCGAAGCCAGACAGAACAACGATGACCGACGTCTGCCCTGGCGCCGCCTGACCGACGAATTCACCAGCGAAAAAACCGGCGACACCTACCTGTTCATCTTCCGCATTCCGCACCCGGAGCTCGATGCGTGGCACCGTGAAAGCCTGCTCTGGCCGCTGAGTGCGCTGGGTATCGCGCTGGTGGTACTGACCCTGTTCAGCCTGCTGGTGACCTTCTCCATCACCCGCCCGCTCAGCCGTTTGCGCGGTGCGGTGCATGATCTGGGGCAGACCACCTATCAACAGAACAGCCTGGCGAAACTGGCCAACCGTCGCGACGAATTCGGCGTGCTGGCCAACGACTTCAACCGCATGGGGGCGCGCCTGCAAAGCCTGATCGGCAGTCAGCGCCAGTTGCTGCGCGATGTGTCCCACGAACTGCGTTCCCCTCTGGCACGACTGCGCATCGCGCTGGCGCTGGCGGAACGGGCCAATCCTGAAGAACGGGAAAAACTCTGGCCACGCCTGACCCGCGAGTGCGATCGGCTGGAAGCGTTGATCAGCGAAATTCTGGTGCTGGCGCGGGTCGATGCCGACAACGCCAGTGCCGAAGCGGTGGACCTGAACGCCCTGCTCGGCACCTTGCAGAAAGATGCTCAGCTCGGCTCACCCGAGCAGACCGTGCGCCTGAACGCCGAGCCTCAGTTGAATCTGACCGGATGGCCGACCATGATCGAGCGCGCCGTCGACAACCTGTTGCGCAACGCCCAGCGCTTCAACCCGGTGGGCCAGGCCATCGAGATGCAGGCTACGCGTCAGGGCGAGCGGATTGTCGTGAGCGTACGCGACCACGGGCCGGGCGTGCAGGCCGAGCACCTGAGCCAGTTGGGCGAACCGTTTTACCGGGCGCCGGGGCAAACGGCGGCGGGACATGGCTTGGGCCTGGCAATTGCCAGGCGGGCGGCGGAGCGGCATGGCGGGAGTCTGACCCTGGCCAATCATCCCGAGGGCGGGTTTATTGCCAGCCTGGAATTGCCGCTGGTGCCAGGGGCTATCGTCCAACCTTAGACTTTCGATGAAAAAAAGATCGCAGCCTGCGGCAGCTCCTACAGAGCCGANCAGGCTGCGATCTTTTGACTTTAAACCTTGCCCGGCCAGGCGCTGACGAACTCCTCCAGATCAACCTTCTCGGCAACGCGCGGCTCTTTCTGCGGCGTGCCGAGATACAGGAAGGCAATCACCTGCTCGCCTTCAGCCAGGCCCAGCCCCTTGGCCACGTGCGCCGAATAGGCCAGATCACCGGTACGCCACACCGCACCAATCCCCTGCGCATAGGCTGCCAGCAGAATCCCGTGCGCCGCACACCCCGCCGCCAGCAACTGCTCGGCCTTCGGATACTTGACGTGTTCCTGCAGTTTCGCGATCACCACGACCACCAGCGGCGCCCGCAGCGGGCCGTTGCGCGCCTTGTCGATCATCGCTTCAGTGACTTCACCTTCCTGCATCTGCGCCGCTTCGGCCAGCAACTCGCCCATTTGCTCGCGCGCCGCCCCTTCGACTGTAAGGAAACGATACGGCTGCAAGTGGCCGTGATCCGGTGCGCGCAGGGCTGCGCCAAACAGGGCTTCGCGCTGCTCGGCAGTGGGGGCTGGTTCGACCAGGCGTGGAACGGAAACACGGTTGAGCAACGCGTCGAGAGCCTGCATCGGCCACCTCCTGAGAAAAATGTGCGGCTATTCTAGCTTCATCTGCCAACGGGATGCCGGTTTACATGCCCTGCCTCACGGGTAGAATGGCGCCCTTCCCACTTCAGCCCGAGCGGACTTCATGGCGTTGCCGACCTTACGGATCATTGGTTTCATCATCGGCATCTTCCTGATCACCCTGGCCGTCGCCATGGTCGTGCCCATGGCCACCCTGGTGATTTTCGAGCGCACCAGTGACCTGCCGTCGTTCCTCTGGGCGAGCATGATCACCTTCCTCGCCGGCCTTGCACTGGTGATTCCCGGACGCCCGGAACACATCCATCTGCGCCCGCGTGACATGTACCTGTTGACGGTCAGCAGCTGGCTGGTGGTGTGTATTTTCGCCGCGCTGCCATTCCTGCTGACTCAGCACATCAGCTACACCGACTCGTTCTTTGAAAGCATGTCCGGCATCACCGCCACCGGCTCGACCGTGCTTAGCGGGCTCGACAGCATGTCGCCGGGGATTCTGATGTGGCGCTCGCTGCTGCACTGGCTCGGCGGTATCGGCTTCATCGGCATGGCGGTGGCGATTCTGCCGTTGCTGCGCATCGGTGGCATGCGCCTGTTCCAGACCGAATCGTCCGACCGTTCGGAAAAGGTCATGCCGCGTTCGCACATGGTGGCGCGCCTGATTGTCGCGGCGTACGTCGGTATCACCATCCTCGGCAGCCTGGCGTTCTGGTGGGCCGGGATGAGCCCGTTCGATGCGATCAACCACGCGATGTCGGCAATATCCACTGGCGGTTTCTCGACCTCCGACCAGTCATTGGCGAAGTGGACACAACCGGCGGTGCACTGGGTCGCGGTGGTGATCATGATTCTCGGCAGCCTGCCGTTCACCCTGTACGTGGCGACCATGCGCGGCAATCGCAAGGCGTTGATCAAGGATCAGCAGGTGCAGGGCCTGCTCGGCATGTTGCTGGTGACCTGGCTGGTGCTCGGCACCTGGTATTGGTGGACCACCAAGCTGCACTGGCTGGAGGCGCTGCGGCACGTGGCGCTGAACGTGACCTCGGTGGTCACCACCACCGGTTTCGCCCTCGGCGACTACAGCCTGTGGGGCAACTTTTCGCTGATGCTGTTTTTCTATCTGGGCTTTGTCGGCGGCTGCTCCGGCTCGACCGCGGGCGGGATCAAGATCTTCCGTTTCCAGGTCGCCTACATCCTGCTCAAGGCCAACCTTAACCAGCTGATTCACCCGCGCGCGGTGATCAAGCAGAAGTACAACGGCCACCGTCTCGACGAAGAGATCGTGCGCTCGATCCTGACCTTTTCGTTCTTCTTCGCCATCACCATTTGCGTGATCGCCCTGCTGCTGTCGCTGCTCGGCGTGGACTGGATGACTGCGCTGACCGGTGCCGCCAGCACCGTGTCCGGCGTCGGCCCGGGCCTGGGTGAGACCATTGGCCCGGCGGGCAACTTCGCCACCCTGCCGGATGCAGCGAAGTGGATCCTGTCGTTCGGCATGCTGCTCGGCCGACTGGAGATCATTACGGTGTTTGTGCTGTGTATTCCGGCCTTTTGGCGTCACTGACCGGCGCCTGCAACAGCCGCGCCCGGTAATCGCCGGGCGTGGTATCGAACCAGCGACGGAACGCGCGGAAGAAGTTGCTCGGATCGGCAAACCCCAGCAGATACGCAATCTCCAGCAAGGTCATGCTCGGCTGCGCCAGATACTGCTCGGCCAGTTCACGGCGGGTGTCGTCGAGCAACTGCTGAAAACTCGTGCCCTCCTCCTGCAACCGCCGCTGCAAGGTACGCTGCGACAGATGCAGGGTCTGCGCCACCGTATCGCGCTTGGGTTCGCCCTGCGGCAACAAGCGACACAGCACCTGCCGAGCCTTGTGGGTCACGCGGCTTTCAGAAAACCGCGCCAGGTACTCCCCGGCAAACCGGTCGTGCAACAGCGCCATGGCTTCGTTGGCGGTGGGCAGCGGTGCTTCCATGTCGGCCCGTTCGAAAATCAACGCATCGTACGGCGCGTTGAACATCAGCGGCGCGTGGAAGGCTTGCCGGTAAGGTTGCAGATCGGCGGGTTCGTCGCCCTGAAACAACACTTTGACCGGATGCAGGGTGCGCCCGGTCAACCAGCTGCACAGGCCCAACGCACAGGCCAGCGAGGCTTCGGCGCTCTGCCGGGTCGGCGGCAGGTGATCGCCATGCACGGTCAGAATCAGCGCATAGCCTTCTTCGAGCAGGCGAAAACTCAGGTCGGCACTTTCGGCGATGATCCGCTGATAACGCACCAGCCGTTGGAAGCCTTCGGCCAAGGTGTTGCTCGACATCAAGGCATAGCCGGCGACATGGAACGAGGCCGGACGCACCACTTTGCCCATGTTCAAGCCGATCGCCGGGTTGCCGGACAGCTCGACCGCCCGTTGCCAGAGGCGGGTCATGGAATCTTGCGGGAAGCGCGCATCCGGATCATTCAGGGCGGCGTAATCGAGCCCCAGTTGCTTGAACAGTACCCGGCAATCCAGGCCGTCCATCTCCAATGCTTTGACAATCCCCATCGCCCAGCTTGCAGAAGTCGTTCGTTCGCTCATGGCGTTATTCTTTTACATGATGGATCACATGTTGCGACCCGATTAGCGAAGGATACTAAAGTGGCGCCCATTGTCACTGGCTGATACCAGTGTTCACTCTAGACTCAAATAGGCTACCCGCCGAACAACTTGCCGTCAGAACAATAACCACAGAGATCGCAGTCGTGGAAAACATCAAGCCATTCAACAGCTTCGCCGAGTTCTATCCGTATTACCTCAGCGAACACGCCAACAGTACCTGCCGCCGATTGCATTTCATCGGCACCACGCTGGTGATTTTCATTCTGGCCATGACCCTCGCCAAGGGCGCCTGGCTACTGTTGCTGGCCCTGCCGCTGGCCGGTTACAGCTTTGCCTGGGTCGGGCACTTCTTCTTTGAGAAGAACCGTCCGGCGACTTTCCAGCATCCGCTGTACAGCCTGCTCGGCGATTTCGTCATGTACCGCGACATGATCCTCGGCCGCGTGGCGTTCTGAAACCCGACACACCAGGAGGCTTGCCGATGAACGCCAATGCCCGCTTCACCCACATGCAGGATGGCACGCAGGAAGACTGGGCGATCATCGCCGCAGACTTCAGCGCCTACGCCCGGCAATTGCCGTCGCGGATCGTCGCGCATCTGAAGTTGCTGGAAGGTGATTTCGGCGGCTTCCCGGTGGATCGCCTGACCCACTCGCTGCAAACCGCGACCCGCGCCTATCGCGATGGCCGTGACGAGGAATACGTGGTCTGTGCGCTGCTGCATGACATCGGCGACACCCTCGGCTCTTACAACCACCCGGACATCGCGGCGGCGATTCTCAAACCGTTCGTCAGCGCCGAAAATCTGTGGATGGTCGAGAAGCACGGGATCTTTCAGGGTTACTACTTCTTCCATCATCTGGGCATGGATCGGCACCTGCGCGAGCAATTCGCCGAGCATCCGCAGTATCAGGCGACGGTGGAGTTCTGCGCCAGGTACGATGCGGCGGCGTTCGATCCGGCGTATGACAGCCTGCCGCTGAGTTTCTTCGAGCCGATGATGGAACGGCTGTTTGCGCAGCCCAAGCATTCGATCTACAAGGCCGCGATGGAAGAACACGCCCCGGCGTAAGATCAAAAGATCGCAGCCTGCGGCAGCTCCTACANGAGACCTGTGTAGGAGCTGCCGCAGGCTGCGATCTTTTGCCTTTATGCGATCTCGGCAACCTTGGCCGCCTTGAGCTGAGCCTCCCGCGCCTGCGCATCCGCCAGGCGATACAACTCGATCGTGCCATCCCAGTGCTCGATCAACGCCGTGCACGACTCCACCCAATCGCCGCAGTTGAGGTAGTCCACCTCCCCGACCTTGCGGATCTCGGCATGGTGAATATGCCCGCAGACCACGCCGTGCAATTCGCGTTTCACACATTCGTGGGCGATGGCTTCTTCGAAGTCGCTGATGAAGCTCACCGCCGTCTTCACCTTGTGTTTCAGGTACGCCGACAACGACCAGTAGCCGTAGCCATAACGGGCACGCCAGTGATTGAGCCAGCGGTTGAGGGTCAAGGTGAACTCGTAGGCCGAGTCGCCGAGAAAGGCCAGCCAGCGGTGATAGCGGGTGATCACGTCAAACTGATCGCCGTGAATCACCAGCAGGTGCCGGCCATCCGCCGTGACATGCACGGCCTCATCGACCAACTGGATGTTGCCGAGGATCAGCTTCGAATAACGGCGCAGGAATTCGTCGTGGTTGCCGGTGACGTAGATCACCTCGGTGCCGCGCTTGCTCATGGTCAGCAGGCGGCGGATCACGTTGGTGTGCGCCTGTGGCCAGTACATGCCGCCGCGCAGCTTCCAACCGTCAATGATGTCACCGACCAGGTAGATCTTGTCGGCGTGGTAGCCCTTGAGAAACTGCGACAAGTGCTCGGCCTGGCAGTCCCGTGTGCCCAGATGCACATCGGAAATCCACAAGGTGCGCACCCGTTGTTTACGGCTGGGTCTGGCGAGCTCGGCGCTGGTCATGGGCAACCCTCTGCGATGTTTTCGCCACTGTGCACGCGCCGGGTGAATCGACCATGACAGGCAGGCGTCAGTCGTGTGACAGCGCGCAAGCCCGTGCCCCGGTGTAGACTGGCGCTCACTTCGGAGACCTCTGCCATGCGCCCGATCCTGACTCTGCGCCAATACACCCACGACCTGATCGTCCACAGCCACGACCACGCGCAACTGGTGTTCGGTCTGTCCGGTGCGCTGGATTTCGAAGTCGAGGGTCAGGGCAGCCAGGTGCGCCAGCAGAGTTTCGTGGTCGTCCCCGGCGGCGCGCATCACGCCTGCGGCAGCCCCGATGGCAGCCGTTGTCTGGTGCTGGACGTACCCGACGGGCCATGGCTGAACGACTCGCTGGGCGAGCACGCCGACGCCAGTCAGCGCTTGCTCGACCAGCCTGCGCGGTTGTCCCTTGATGCCGGGCAAAGCCAATTGGTCAATTGGCTGGCGAACAGCGCGGTCACGGACCCGCTGATCGCCCAGCAAGGCGCGGTGTTGCTGCTCGCCAGCCTGAATCACGTCAGACCTGCCGAACACTCGGCGCGGCGTCTGCCCTACGCGGCGCTGGATGCGCACATCGAACAATACGCCGCCTACCCGCTGCAAGTGGCCGATCTGGCGCAGATCGCCGGATTGTCCAGCGCCCGGCTGCACGCACGGTTCATGGCGGAATGCGGGCAGACGCCGATGGACTACATTCGCAGCCGGCGGCTGCACAAGGCGGTTTGCCTGCTGCGCGACACGGCGCTGCCCATTGGCGAAATCGCCTGCCGGGTCGGCTACAGTTCGCAAAGTGCGTTCGCGGCGGCGGTATTGCGGGAGTTTGGCGCATCACCGGGCCAGTTACGCCGCGATTCCTGCGACAAAAAACGCTAGTTCGCCGACAGACTTCTGCGCCGCAACACGTTTCAATGTTTGCCCATGCTCCCTGTAGGAGCTGCCGAAGGCTGCGATCTTTTGACTTTGACTTTTCAAGATCAAAAGCAAGATCAAAAGATCGCAGCCTGCGGCAGCTCCTACATTTGAAACCGTGTTCGGATTAAGGATTGCAATGACTCCGCGTACTGCCCTCGGCGCCCTGCATATCGGCGCTCTGATGTTCGGCCTGACCGGTGTGTTCGGCAAACTCGCGGCCGCCTCACCGGCGGTTATCGTCTTCGGACGTGCGGCGTTTGCCGTGCTCGCCCTGGCCTTTTTCGCCCGCTTCGCCAGGCAGCACGGCTGGCAGAAACTGCAGGCGGTCGACTGGCGCCGTCTGGCACTCAGCGGCGTGTTGCTGGCCGGGCACTGGGTGAGTTTTTTCATCGCGGTGAAAGTCGCCGGGGTGGCGATTGCGACCTTGGGCTTCGCGAGTTTCCCGGCGTTCACGGTGATACTTGAAGGGCTGATTTTCCGCGAACGCATCCGCGCCAATGAAATCGTGCTGGTGGTGCTGGTCAGCGTCGGTCTGGTGCTGGTCACCCCGGCGTTCGATCTGGCCAGCGGCGCCACGACCGGCCTGCTCTGGGCGGTACTCTCAGGCCTGCTGTTCGCCTTGCTGTCGCTGACCAACCGTGCCAGCTCCGGACGTATCCCGGCGGTGCAGGCGGCGCTGTGTCAAAACGTGGTGGTGGCGCTGTGTCTGCTGCCGGTCGCGGCCCCGCAACTGAGCGAAGTACGCGCGATGGACTGGCTGTGGATCAGCCTGCTCGGGGTGTTCTGCACCGGCGTTGCGCACAGCCTGTTTGTCGCCAGCCTCGCGGTGATCAAGGCGCGCACCGCCGCCGTGGTGTTCGCCATGGAGCCGGTTTACGGCATCACCGTCGCCTGGTTGCTGTTCGATGAAAACCCGACTGTGCGCATGCTGGTCGGCGGCGCGCTGATCATCGTCGCCATCGTCGTCTCCGCGCGGATGTCAGGCAGTGCCGACAAGAAAACCGTCGCGGCCGAAGCTGCGTCTCACTGAGTGCGGTCGTTGTGGCCGAGGTCGCGCTCAGGGTCGATCTGATCGCGGACTCGCTGCTTGAGCACCTTGGCCTCGGGAAAGCCGCCGTCGGCCTTGCGCTCCCAGATCTGCACATCGTCGCAGCTGATGTGAAATACCCCGCCGGTGCCGGGCACCAGCGAGACCTTGCCGAGGTCGTCGCCGAAAGTGCTGAGCAGTTCCTGCGCCAGCCACGCGGCGCGCAGCAGCCACTGGCATTGGGTGCAATACGTGATGACGATTTCCGGTTTTGCAGCAGACATGTTCGCTGAAACTCCTGAGACAGAGGGCGCCGCTATAATAGCCGGCTTTATCGCTTGCCCCGAGACTCACCATGCGCCGTTTGCTGTTCTGCCTGCTGCTTGGCTTGCTGCCGTTATTTGTGAATGCCACCGAAGCCACCCGCCCGAAAGTCGGCCTGGTGCTGTCCGGCGGTGCTGCCCGTGGTCTGGCGCACATTGGCGTGCTCAAGGCCCTTGAGGAGCAAGGCATCAAGATCGATGCGATTGCCGGCACCAGCATGGGCGCGGTGGTCGGTGGCCTGTATGCCTCGGGCTACAAAATCGATGAGCTGGAAAAACTCGCGTTGAACATCGACTGGCAACAGGCACTGTCCGATGCCCCGCCCCGGGAAGACGTGCCGTTTCGCCGCAAACAGGACGACCGTGACTTTCTGGTGAAACAGCAACTGAGTTTCCGCGATGACGGCAGCCTCGGCCTGCCGCTGGGGGTGATTCAGGGCCAGAACCTGGCGCTGATGCTGGAAAGCCTGCTGGCGCATACCAGCGACACCCGCGACTTCGACAAGCTGCCAATCCCGTTCCGCGCGGTCGCCACCGACATCGCCAACGGCGAAAAAGTGGTGTTCCGCAAAGGTCACTTGCCGCAGGTGATCCGCGCCAGCATGTCGATCCCGGCGGTGTTCGCCCCGGTCGAACTGGACGGCCGGCTGCTGGTGGACGGCGGCATGACCGATAACATCCCGCTCGACGTCGCGCGGGAAATGGGGGTCGATGTGGCGATCGTGGTCGACATCGGTACCCCGCTGCGCAACCGCAAGCAACTGACCACCGTGGTCGATGTGCTGAACCAGTCGATCACCCTGATGACCCGGCGCAACTCCGAAGAGCAACTGGCCGCCCTCAAACCCGGCGACGTGCTGATCCAGCCGGCGCTGGCGGCATTCGGGGTCACTGATTTCGGCAAAGCCCAGGAAATGATCGACGCCGGTTACCGCGCCACGCGGATTCTCGACACCCGCCTCGCTCAGCTCAAACCTCAACAATCCCAGGACGCCGAACTGAACGCTGCCCGCGCCCCGGGCCAGCGCACGCCGATCATCACCGCGATCAAGGTCGAGAACAATTCGAAAGTCGGTGACGACGTGATCCGCTACTACATCCGCCAGCCCATCGGTGAGCCATTGGATCTCGGTCGACTGCATTCGGACATGGGCACGCTGTACGGCCTCGATTACTTCGAACAGGTGCAGTACCGCGTGGTGCACAAGGGCCAGGATCACACGCTGGTGATCAGCGCCCGAGGCAAACGCAGCGGCACCGATTACCTGCGGGTCGGCCTGAACCTGTCGGACGACATGCGCGGCGACAGCGCTTTCAACCTCGGCGCCAGCTATCGCATCAACGGCATCAACCGTCTCGGCGCGGAATGGCTGACCCGGGCGCAG
Organism: Pseudomonas sp. 22189; assembly: GCF_052045635.1. Classification (NCBI taxonomy): domain Bacteria; kingdom Pseudomonadati; phylum Pseudomonadota; class Gammaproteobacteria; order Pseudomonadales; family Pseudomonadaceae; genus Pseudomonas; species Pseudomonas sp. 22189. The sequence goes on along the minus strand of NZ_JBQEPG010000014.1, from coordinate 5,824 downwards.
ATCGGCGACAAACAGGAACTGTATACCGAGTTCTATCAACCGCTGGATGTCGGCTCGCGCTACTTCATCGCGCCCTCACTGGTGTTCCAGGCGCAGAACGTCGACGCGGTGCTCGACAACGATCCGATCGCCCAATACCGGGTCGAACGCTACGGTATGGCCCTGAATGTCGGACGGCAGATCGGCAACAACGGCGAAGTGCGTTTCGGCGTCGGCGAAGCCTGGGGCAAGGCCGACGTGCGCATTGGAGATCAGGACCTGCCGAGCGAACACTTCAACGAGGGCTTCTATTCGCTGAAATATTCGTTCGACTCGCTGGACAACGTTTACTACCCCCACGACGGCAAAGACATCAGCCTGACCTTGCTGCAATTCGAACCAAGCCTGGGTTCGGACACCCGTTACCGCCAGTGGGAATTCAAGCTGGACAAAGCCATGAGTCGCGGTCCGGATACGCTGATTCTCGGTGGCCGCTATGGACGTACGCTGGATGACACCAACGTGGTGACCTCAAGCTTCCTGCTCGGCGGCGCACGGCAATTGTCGGGCTTTCGCGAGGATTCGATCTCCGGGCAAAACGTCAGCCTGATGCGCGCGGTGTATTACCGCCGGTTGACCCCGCGTTCGTACCTGCCACTGGACTTCCCGTTGTATGCCGGCGCCTCGCTGGAACGCGGCCGGGCGTGGAACAACGACAACGAATTCGACAGCGGCTACATCAATGCCGCCAGTGTATTCATCGGTTTCGATACGCCGTTGGGACCGTTGAATTTCACCTATGGCCTGAATGACGCGAATGAGCAGGCGGTTTATCTGAATCTGGGGCAGACGTTCTGATCATTCAGGTGGATTGATGTGGTCGACCCTGACGCCTTCGCGAGCAAGCTCGCGCCCATAATGGAACGCATTCCAACTGTGGGAGCGAGCTTGCTCGCGAAGGCGATAGTCCAGTCACTGCACAATTGCGCTGATTCAACCGTCAGCGAATACCCGCGAGTAACGTCCGCGCCGTTTGCTTGAGGGGCTCGTCCCCTTCCTTGAGCAACTCATTGAGCAAGGCAATGGCGCTGTCGATATCGCCGTCATCAATACAGGTTTGCGCCTGTTCAAGCTTCACCGAAGCGACAGCAGGTTCCGGCTCCTGCAGTGTCAGTGGCTCCAGCGCCAGTGATGGCGGCGGGTCGCCAAATTCATTGAGAAAGTCATCATCCAGTGGCTGTGCGTCGGGTTCGGGAATCCACTCCAGCTCCGTCTCGTCTTTCACGGTGGCTTCGGGCAACTCGAACTCCACCGGCAACACTTCAAGGCTTGAGTCCGACGCGGGGGCGCCCGCGGATGGCTGATCTGCGGCCGTACGACGGTCCTCAAGATCCCAACTTGAAGCCATCGACAGCTCGCCCAGGTTCAATTCGAAGTCATCCTCAGGCGCTGGTGGTACTGCTGGCGCAATCGGTGCTGCAGCGATGACAGGCAACACCGGTGTGATCGCTGCAACACGGGTGAGCTTTGGATGACGCGCCCGGATCGCCTCCAGTTGCAGAGGATCGACTCCTGCCCCGCGCAATTGGCTTTCCTGCTGCTCATAAGCGGCACTGTCGCCCTGGCGCCCCAACACTTCAAGCAATTGCACGCCCAGATCGGCTCGCTCCGGCTCTTTGTCCAAGGCATCGCGCAACAGCCCGACGGCCTCGTTCAGGCGTCCATAGGCCAGATAAATCCCCACCGCCTCCAGCACATCCCCCGCCGCCGGCTCTTCACGATGCTCGGGTGTTGCACTGAGGCTGATCGAGGGCGCAGCGGGTCTGTCGTCCAGATCCGGCTCGTGACCGGTCGGGGCAAGCGCCAGCGGCGCTGCATTTTCGGCCAGTTGCCGGCGACGGCGCACGAATAGCCCACCCACCAGCAAGCCCGACAACAGCAGCAAGCCGCCGAACAGCGGCCAGTTGAGATCATTGTCCTCGACGGGCGGCGCGGTGGGTGCTGGCGCTGGGGTTGGCGGCGTAACCACCGGTGCCGGAGGCTTTTGCACTTCGGTCAACCGCGTTTGCAGATCACTGACTTGTTTTTTACCGTCGGCAATCTGCACATCCTGCGCCTGCAGTTTGACGTTGAGTTCGTCCACCGTCTTTTGCAGTTGCTGATTGAGCAGTACGCTGGCCGCCAATTGCTCCGCGAGGGCATCGCTGGCGGGTGAAGCCGCCGCTGGAGATGCCGGCGCTGAGGACGGCGCCTCGGGTTTGCCCTGGGCTGCCTGAGGTGCCGCGGTGGCAGGCTCGACGGCGGGAAATTCAGAGGATTGCGGATGGGGATCGGGTTCATCCGTGGCCGGTACGATACTGGGCGATCCAGGCGGATCGATCAGCACCGTGTACTCGCGCAGCAGGCGGCCATTGGGCTGATCAAGCTGCAGCAGAAAATTCAGAAAGGGTTCCTTGACCGGCTTGCGCGAGGTCACCCGGATCATCTGACGATTGCCATGCAGGATCGGGGTGAACTTGAGGTCATTGAGGAAGAACACCCGTTCCACCCCGGCCCGGCCGAATTCATCTGCCGTGGCCAGGCTGGCCGAGAGATCGCTGGCACTCAGGCCAGCGGCATCCACCAGCGCAATGTCGGCCTTGAATGGCTGATTGAGACCCGAGTGAACCGTGATGTCCCCCAGGCCCAGTGCCATCGACCAGGTCGAATAGCTGAAAACGCCAGCGACCAGCAGCCATTTGGCGCCACTGCGCAGTACCACGTGCCGACTTGCGTGCATGAGCATCCCTTAGATAAGCAAAACCGGTTTCTATGCGTTCGCACATCCGGTACGAACACGATATTGCCCAGTAGTTCTTATAGTCTGCTCAGCGCGATCTCTCAAAAAACCGGCACGCGGTTATGCCTCAAGATTTTTCCAGGTTGCCCAGAATGTGCCCGTGAACCCGCATGCACACCTTCAAATCCGCCTCGTCGACGCCTTCGAACAATTCGTGGCGCAGTTGCGTGGCAATGGTTTCGATTTGTTCGATCAGCGGCAGCGCAGGTGCGCAGAGCACGATTTTTTTCGCCCGGCGGTCTTCCATCACCGACTGGCGTTGTACCAGGCCCTGGCTTTCCAGACTGTCGAGCAAACGCGCGAGGGTCGGCCCCTCGACGCCGACGCTTTGCGCCAGCTCGCGTTGAGTCGGCGCATCTTCAAATCGCGCCAGATGCAGCAGCACCAGCCAGCGGGCCTGGGACAATCCCAGGCCCGCCAGTCGGCGATCCAGTTCGGCGCGCCAGCCACGGGACATCTGGGCCAGTTGCATGCCAAAGCGGTGTTGATCGGTTAACGGCATAAAACACTCATGAGTAGACTGACAAATAGAGAAAAACTAATTATTAGTCAGCTAAGCATGACATTTGGCTATAGGCAAGAGCCGACCTGTACTGAATCGTTACAACTGCCTGACGGTTGGCGCAAACGCCCTCTTACATTTCAAACTCAGATTGCAACGCAGCCCTGACGCAGTAAAGAACGCCTTCCGGAACCCGACCGGCGAACAGCTCGGCGACTTCGGCGACCGACGGCAACTCGCCCTCGCCGTCGAGGAACGCATCCTGCACTTCGCCCATCAGTTCTTCAGGCAGGTCGAGCGCCTGCTCCAGCGACAATTGCTGTTTGCCAATGGCCTCGGCGAGCATGGTGTAGACGTTCTTTTCCGAGCACTGCAACTGCCCGGCGATCTGCATCGGGGTCATGCCGGCGCGGGCCAGGCTGATCAGTTCGTGGCGCACGTCGGCCACCACTTTCGGCGCCTCGGCCTCGCCGCCGAGGATCTCGAGGAAGGCCTCGCCGTAACGCTCCAGCTTGCGCGCACCAACGCCGCTGACCCGCGCCATGTCGGCCAGCGAGGTTGGCTGGCTGCGGAGCATTTCCAGCAGCGTCGAGTCGGGGAAGATGACGTACGGCGGTACGCCATGCTCTTCGGCCAGTTTGCGTCGCAGCGCGCGCAAGGCTTCCCACTGCTCGCGCTCTTCGCCACGCACCAGTTGACTGGCCGGGCTCTTGCTGGCGGTCTTGGCGGTGACTTGCGGCTTGAGATCGCGGCGCAGTTCCAGCGTCACCTCGCCCTTGAGCAAAGGCCGGCAGGTGTCGCTGAGGCGCAGGCCGCCATAGCCCTCGTGATCGACGTCGGCCAGACCACGCGCCACCAGTTGCCGGAACAGCGAGCGCCATTCGCTTTCGCTCAGCGCCTTGCCGACGCCATACACCGACAGATGCTGATGACCGAAACTGCGAACCTTCTCGTTGTCCTTGCCCAGCAACACGTCCACCAGATGGCCGACGCCATAGCGCTGGCCGGTGCGATAGATCGCCGACAGCGCCTGGCGCGCCGGCTCGGTGGCGTCCCAGGTCTGCACGCCGTCGACGCAGTTGTCGCAGTGACCGCACGGCTCGGGCATGTCTTCATCGAAATAGGCCAGCAGCGTCTGCCGGCGGCAGCGGGTCTCTTCACAGAGCGAAAGCATGGCGTCGAGCTTGTGCTGCTCCAGGCGTTTGTGGCGCTCGTCGCCTTCGGAGTTCTGCAGCATCTGCTTGAGCATCACCACGTCTTGCAGACCGTAGGCCATCCACGCATCCGCCGGCAGGCCATCACGACCGCCGCGCCCGGTTTCCTGATAGTAGGCTTCAAGGGATTTGGGCAGATCGAGGTGCGCGACGAAACGCACGTTGGGCTTGTCGATGCCCATGCCGAACGCCACGGTGGCGACCATGATCAGGCCTTCCTCGTTGAGGAAGCGCTTCTGGTGATAGGCGCGCAAATCATTGGGCAGACCGGCGTGATACGGCAGCGCCGGGAAGCCCTGCTCGCTGAGGAACGCGGCAACTTCTTCAACCTTCTTGCGCGACAGGCAATAGACGATGCCGGCATCGCTGCGCCGTTCGGCAAGGAATGCGAGCAACTGCTTGCGCGGCTGCTCCTTGGGCACGATGCGATAGAAGATGTTCGGGCGGTCGAAGCTCGACAGGAAGCGCTCGGCGTTCTGCAAGTGCAGGCGGGTGACGATTTCTTCGCGGGTACGCTTGTCGGCGGTGGCGGTCAGGGCGATGCGCGGCACGTCCGGGAACATTTCCGCCAACTGGCCCAGTTGCAGGTATTCCGGGCGGAAGTCGTGGCCCCATTGCGACACGCAGTGCGCTTCGTCGATGGCGAACAGGGCAATGTTCAAACCTTGCAGGAACGACAGCATGCGCGGCTGCACCAGACGCTCGGGCGCCAGATAGAGCATTTTCACTTCACCACGCTTGATCCGTGCCGCCAGATCGCGCTGCTGTTCGGCGCTCAACGTGGAGTTCAGCGCGGCGGCGGCCACGCCCAGCTCTTCGAGGGTGGCGACCTGATCGTCCATCAGCGCGATCAACGGCGACACCACCACCGCCAGGCCTTCGCGCAGCAACGCCGGGACCTGGAAGCACAAGGACTTGCCGCCACCGGTAGGCATCAGTACCAGCGCATCACCGCCGCTGGCCACGCGCTCAATGATTGCACCCTGACGGCCACGGAAACTGTCGTAGCCGAAGATGTCCTTGAGGACGCGTTGAGCCTGTTCGAGCATAAAAACTCCAAAAATCTACCGAAACATCCCTGCACAGGCTGGTTCAGGACAGCCAAGGCTGCTTAAACAAAACGTAAGAGCGCATTGCCAGACCACCGCAATACGAGCAGGGAGCGCAAAACGCGGCAGTATACCCGAGGCCTCCCCGACGAGGGGGGCCGCTGAGTAGAGTCATTCCTGCACCCCTCTGTCGGAGCTGCCGAAGGCTGCGATCTTTTGATCTTGATCTTGAAAAACAAAA